>CAZLTS010000094.1:0-5031 GCA_964562495.1 uncultured Lachnospiraceae bacterium
AAAGAATCTGGGAAGCTATCAGACAAAGAGAGAGCAGTTGACAAAGGCAATCGTAGAAAACAGGGAAAACAGGCATGCGTTAACAGCAGAGATTGAGCAAATACAATCCGTATTGCAGGAACAGCTTGTACTGCAGAATACTATTGGTGTGAATCTGGAAACTGCAGGTAACAGGAAGCAGGAACTGGAAAGCTCCTATACAGATTTTAAGCGGGAAACTGGAGAGATCGATTCCCAGTTAGAGAGTTTGCAGGAAAATAGCACAAGGCTACAGGATGATTTGCAGGATGCAGGAGACCGGAATACATGGCTGGAAAATGAGATTACCCGGCTGACAGAGCAGCTGCAGACCATGCGTGAGGAGGAAGCGGAGCAAGGAAAGACTGTAGAGGAGATTCGTCTTTCTATTACCTCAGCTAAGAATCACCACGATTTCATTATGGAAAATATTAAGCGTCTGACGCAGGAGCTGGAAGAATTACAGGCGGAGTACGAAGCAGTACAGGAGGATAACAAGGATACAGTCTCTGAAATAGATGCAAGGGTGCAGGCTATAGAAGCACTGAAGCATCGGGCCCAGGAGCAGGAAGCACAGATTACTGCTTGGCAAGCTGAGATTGACCAGGCAACCCAGAACAAAGAAAGCCAGATGCAGGAGCATAAGGAGTTCTTTCATAAGCGGGAGGAGATATCCGGACGTGTTACTGCCCTTGACCGGGAGTTATACCGGTTAAGTGGGCAGACGGAAAAGCTAAATGAAACAGAGGATAATCTGGTAAACTATATGTGGACAGAGTATGAGATGTCCTATAGTCAGGCGAAGGAGCTACAAAGCGAAGGGGATATTTCCCTTACGGAATATAAAAAAATCATTACCGGCTTAAAGGGAAAGATTCGTGCTCTAGGAGATGTAAATATTAACGCCATCGAGGATTATAAAGAGGTTGGTGAGCGTTATGAATTTATGAAGGGGCAGTATGATGACCTGATGAAGGCTAAGGAAAGCCTGATGGGCATTATTGATGAGCTGGATACAGGTATGCGTAAACAGTTTAAAGCCAAGTTTGCAGAGATTCAGCAGGAGTTTGACATTGTATTTAAGGAGCTGTTTGGTGGTGGTAAAGGAGAAATCATACTGGATACGGACTGTGACGTATTAGAAGCAGGTATTCATATTATTTCCCAGCCACCTGGCAAGAAGCTGCAGAATATGATGCAGATGTCTGGTGGCGAGAAGGCACTGACAGCCATTAGTCTGTTATTTGCAATTCAGAATCTAAAACCTTCACCCTTCTGTCTGCTAGATGAAATAGAGGCAGCACTGGATGATTCTAACGTAACCCGTTATGCAGAGTATTTGCACAAGTTGACAGAGCATACCCAGTTTATCGTCATTACCCATAGACGTGGTACCATGAATGCAGCGGACCGCCTGTACGGCATTACCATGCAGGAAAAGGGTATTTCCACCCTTGTTTCCGTGGATTTATTGGAAGCGCAGTTAGATGAGAAAAAAGAATAATAGAGATAAATGGAGAAGAGCATGGAAGAAAAAAAGGGATTTTTTAAACGACTGGTAGCAGGTTTATCTAAAACAAGAGATAACATTGTTTCAGGCGTGGATTCGGTCTTTCACGGTTTTTCCCATATTGATGATGACTTCTATGATGAGATCGAAGAAATCCTGGTTATGGGTGATTTAGGCGTGAATACGACCATGGAAATTATGGAACAATTAAAGGAGCAGGTTAAGGAGCAAAAGATTAAAGAGCCTATAGCCTGTAAGCAACTGTTAATTGACAATATTGTGGCACAGATGGATTTGGGCGAAAATGCCTATGATTTTGAAAAGCAGAAGTCTGTAGTTTTGGTAATTGGTGTAAATGGCGTAGGAAAAACTACCTCCATTGGTAAGCTGGCAGGACAGCTAAAGGAGGATGGAAAACGGGTAGTGTTGGCAGCGGCAGATACATTTCGTGCAGCAGCGGCGGCTCAGCTTAAGGAATGGTCAAACCGCGCCGGTGTAGAAATTATCTCCGGTGCAGAAGGTGCAGACCCTGGTTCTATTATTTACGATGCCATAGCGGCAAGTAAATCCAGAAATGCAGATGTGCTGATTTGTGATACAGCAGGACGACTGCATAATAAAAAGAATTTAATGGATGAGCTAAAAAAGCTTGACCGGATTATCGAAAAGGAATATGCTAATGCATATCGGGAAAATTTGATTGTATTAGATGCAACAACAGGACAGAATGCTTTGGCTCAGGCAAAGACATTTATGGAATGCAGCGATATCACTGGTGTAATTCTGACGAAGATGGATGGAACAGCTAAGGGTGGTATTGCAGTGGCAATTCAGGCAGAACTGGGAATTCCGGTAAAATATATTGGCGTTGGCGAAGGCTTGTGGGATTTACAGAAGTTTGATTCCAGACAGTTTGTCGAAGCGTTATTTAATGTTAACGAGGATGGAGGACAAAAGGATGATGACAATTAAGGATTTTGAGGAAGCAGCAGAGAAGGTAAAAGAGGTAACGCTTCCTACAGATTTAATTTATAGTGAGTTTTTTAGTAAACAAAGTGGAAATAAGATTTATTTAAAGCCGGAGAATATGCAGAGAACCGGCGCATATAAGGTACGCGGTGCTTATTACAAAATCAGCACATTGTCAGCCGAAGAACGTGCTAAGGGACTGATTACCGCATCAGCTGGTAATCATGCCCAGGGTGTTGCAAATGCAGCAAAAATTTATGGCGTTAAAGCTACTGTAGTTATGCCTACTGTTACACCACTTATGAAGGTAAACCGTACAAAGAGCTATGGTGCAGAGGTTATATTATACGGAGATGTGTATGATGACGCATGTGCCTACGCTTACGAGCTGGCAGAGAAGGAAGGCTATACCTTTATTCATCCTTTTGATGATTTAGAGGTAGCAACCGGACAGGGTTCTATTGCCATGGAGATTATTAAGGAGCTGCCTACTGTAGATTACATTCTGGTTCCCATTGGTGGCGGCGGATTAAGCTGTGGTGTCAGCACTCTGGCAAAGCTGTTAAATCCTAGTATTAAGGTAATCGGTGTAGAACCTGCTAAGGCAGCGTCCATGACAGCAGCCTTAAAGGCCGGAGAAGTGGTTACCATTGACAGCGCACAGACCATTGCAGATGGTACCGCTGTAAAGCGTTGCGGTGAGAAGATTTTCCCATATATCCAGAAAAATATTGATGAGATTATTACAGTAGAAGATGAAGAACTGATTGATGCATTCTTGGATATGGTAGAAAACCATAAGATGGTTGTAGAAAATTCCGGTTTATTGTCTGTAGCTGCTATTAAACATCTAAATGTAAGAGATAAGAAGATCGTCAGCATTTTAAGTGGTGGTAATATGGATATTATTACCATGTCCTCTACATTACAGCATGGCTTGATTCAAAGAGGCAGAGTATTTACGGTATCTGTTCTGCTGCCGGATAAGCCGGGTGAATTGGTTCGTGTAGCCGGTGTAGTGGCACAGGAAAAGACCAAGGTTATTAAGCTTGAGCATAACCAGTTTGTTAATATTAACAGAAATGCTGCAGTAGAGCTGCGTATTACCATGGAATCCTTTGGTATGGAGCATAGAGATCAGATTATTAACCGTCTGGCTGATGAGGGCTTTAAGCCGAAGCTGGTACGTACTAATTTGTAAGATAATACTGTGGAATGGAGATAAGTAT
Organism: uncultured Lachnospiraceae bacterium; assembly: GCA_964562495.1. GTDB lineage: Bacteria > Bacillota > Clostridia > Lachnospirales > Lachnospiraceae > CANQSA01. Next base: position 3,727 of record CAZLTS010000094.1, read on the forward strand.
GCAATATTATTTAGCCCCTATGGAGGGTGTTACCGGGTATCTGTACCGACAGGGTTTGCACCGATTCTATGGAGAGAAGATAGATAAGTATTTTGCACCATTTGTGTCCCCTACCAGGGATACGATCCTGACACCAAAAGAACGCAGGGATTTAGCACCTGCTCATAATGAAGATATGTATATCGTCCCCCAGATTCTAACCAATCAGGGGGACGTATTTGTAGAAACGGCAAAGGTTTTAAAGGAAGAATTTGGGTATCAGGAAGTAAATCTGAATGTAGGCTGTCCTTCGGGAACAGTTACAGCTAAGACAAAGGGTGCAGGATTATTAAGAGAGCCGGAGATGCTGGAAGGGTTACTGGATTATATTTTTACACATAGTCCATTACCGGTTTCCGTAAAAACCAGAATTGGTTTTTTGGAGGCAGCAGAGTTTCCGGCAATTTTAGAATTATACAGTAAGTATCCAATGAAAGAACTGATTGTGCATCCAAGAGTGCGAAAAGAGTTTTACAAAGGGAAACCGGACATGGATGCTTTCGGGCAGGCTTATGAGAAGTTGACATGTCCCATTTGTTATAACGGAGATATTAAGACACTAGAACAAATAGAAGTACTCTCTAATACATATCCTAAGGTGACAGCCATCATGATTGGCAGAGGAATCATAGGTAATCCGGGTATGCTTACAGAAACAAAAACAGATTACCGGAAGTTGAAAGAATTTCATGATTACCTGTATCAGGTATATACGCAGGAGATGTCTGGGGAGCGCAATCTGTTATTCAAGATGAAGGAATTGTGGAACTATATGGAGGATGTTTTCCCAGAGTGTCATAAGGAAATGAAGCAGATAAAAAAGGCACAGAACTGTATCGCTTATAAGGCTGCTGTCGATCAAGTGTTTTCGAAACAGAATTAATACTGCTTTCGTTGAATAGGCGATGCGTGGAAAGGATATTGTATGAAATTAGCAATGGCACAGATGAAAAATGAAGGTGGTTTGGAAAAAAATCTCACCAAGAGTATTGATGCAATCAAAAAAGCAGCAGAGCAGGGGGCAGATTTGATTTTGTTTCCAGAGGTACAGTTGACGGAGTTTTTTCCGCAATACTCTGGACAGAATGTTGAATCTTATGGAATTGAAATGGATTCGGATATTGTAGTAGCATTTAAGAACGCTTGTGCTGAATATCATATTGCTGCTGTTCCCAATATTTATCTGAAGGAAAATGGAAGGTTCTTTGATGCAAGCATTTTTATCGATAAGACAGGTGAAGTGATTGGAATTCAGAAGATGGTTCA
>CAZLTS010000095.1:0-4983 GCA_964562495.1 uncultured Lachnospiraceae bacterium
TAGAAATCCGAGAAAGAGGAAACCATTGGAGAATGAATTTTGTTAAAGCGGTCATTGTATCTTGAAATATGTAAGGTATGATGGCCGCTTGAATTTTGTTCACAAAAACGAAAAAAACAGGCATCAAATCAATGCCTGTTTACACGCTTGCTAAGTGCAGTTATTTAAGTGGTTTAGCCCCTGCCTTCTCCTGCATTTTAGAAACCCAATTTCTAAACTTGCTCTTTTTCTTTGCAGGCACTGCCTCTAGATTGCCTCTGATTCCCTTTACGCTTGTAATGTAGATTCCGCTGATGGTGGCTTTTACTTCCTTTTTAACCGGGATTGAATCAAAAATTGATGCATCGGCTATAAGTGACATTATCTGGGGACCGATTTTTGCCTTGACAATTGGAAGTTTGGCACGCCTCATGTATTTTGGAGTCTGCTCTAAAACAACGGCAGGAAGTCCAGCATCCTTTAGCTTCATTTTTTTCTTGTCGATAACGAGCATCGTTACCTTTTGTTCTGCGGCTTTAATCTGTGCCTCTTGCTCAGCTTGCTTTTTCTGCATCCTCTTGCCGAGAAAATACAATCCAACCATGATAAGCACCAAGATTGCCAGAATAATTAGAAAAACTTTTAACATTGAATCACGTCCTCTTTCTCTGTAATGTAATATGTGTAATCTAAAATATTGTAACATGTAAACGAATTTAGTGCAAGGAAATTTCGCTAACTGTGGTGTATATTATTTTAATTAGCTTGCGTATAAGTGGGTTAACATGGTATACTAGTATAGTTGTTTTATGTATTACGATAACGACAAATAAAAAAATTGAAAAGGACAGAATTATGAAGAGAAAACTAGCAATAATGTGCATCATGGGTGCTGCTGTATTAGGTATGACAGCGTGTGGAAACAAAGGAGAAGGCAGTGATTTGGAGGTATCTGCAACGGATGAGAGTGCGACTGAATCAACAACCGAAACGAATCAAAGCGATGAGACGGAAATTGAATGGGTTAGCGACAGGGATGATTATGTTGATATAGAGGATATAGATGTTGATAAATACATATCACTTTGTGATTATAAGAATCTAAGCGTATCTGCGGTTAAGCCTGAGACTGATGACGAATCAATTGAAAGCTATATTAATAATTATCTCCTTGAAGGCGAAGTCACAGACAGAGCCGTGGAGGATGGAGATGTTGTAAATATTGATTATGTTGGAAAGAAAGATGGCGAGGCATTTGACGGCGGCACTGCCTCTGGATATAACCTTACAATCGGTTCAGGTACATTTATTGATGGATTTGAGGAAGGGCTTATCGGTGTAATGCCTGGAGATTCAGTTGACCTTAATCTTACATTTCCAGAAGATTATTCGGCGACTGATTTGGCAGGACAGGAAGTTGTATTCACTGTTACTGTAAATTATATAGATGTAAAAGCCGAATATGCAACAGTGACTGTTGAAGAAATGAAAAGCATGGGTCTTCCTTACGAAAGCCTAGAAGAGCTTTGGGAGACGGCAAAAGCTGATGTTGACGCTGAAAACGAAGAGACATTCAATTCTAATGTAAGGTCTGCCATAAGTGATGCAATTACAAATGACAGTGAGACACTTGAGGATATGCCGGCATGGCTTTGTGACGAACAGCAACAGTATTATATGATATATCTTGACCAGGTTGCGCAGTACTATTATGGAATGGATGATTACAAGACTTTATTAGCTGCATATTCGGACTACACATATGAAGAGTTCGAGGCAGAGATATATGAGGAATGTGAGGACGTTGTCAAGGGATTTTTGGTTGTTGAATCCATTGCTAGACAGGAAGGCATTACTCTTACAAGAGAAGAAGTAAACGAGCAGGCACAAGAGGAAGCTGAATATTATGGATATGAAACAGTTGATGATTTTATACAGACTGTTGGATATTCTACTTATAGGATGTCGCTTCTTCAGGAAATGGTTTTAGACAGGCTTGTAGATATTGTCGAGGTTATACCTGAAGCAGAGACTGAGACAGAAGCCGAAACAGAGACCGAAATAGAAACAGAAACAGAGACAGAAACCGAAACAGAAACGCAGGCAGAATAATAAAAGGGGAAGATACGTGTGAGGAAAAGGTACAGACGTCTTTTGGCAGCAGTGATGTGTGTGGCGGTACTTTTTACGACATACAATATTGGAAATATCAGGACTCCATATCTGGTAAATGCGGCTAAAAAGGATGATTTAAAAAGTCAAAACGAAGATGATCAGGACAAACTTGATGAAATCAATGACCAGATAAGTGACCTCAACAGCGAGCAGGACGACATAAATGATCAGATAGCCCAGCTTGCAGACGAGATAGCTGAGATTATGGCAAGCATCAGCATACTTGAAGATGAGATAGAGGCTAAAAAGGCGGAGATTGAGCAGGCTAAAATTGACCTTGAAGAGGCTAAAAGGGTGGAACAGGAACAGTATGTCGCCATGAAGGCTCGTATCAAGGAGATGTATGAAAGCGGAGAGATAAACTATCTTGATATATTTTTTAGCGCTTCCTCTATGCAGGATATGATGAACAAAGCGGATTATGTGGAGAAAGTTCATGAATACGACCGTAACATGCTTGAAAACTATAAAATCGCAAGGCAGAATGTTGAGGATTTAAAAGAAAGCCTCGAGATAGAGGAGTCGGAACTAGAAGCCGCCCAGGAAGGGCTCGAAGAGGAGATGGCAAGCGAGGAGGAGGCTAAGGCAGAACTTGAAGAGATAAGTGCTGATTACGCAGCCCAGATTAGCAAGGCAAAACAGCAGGCTGAAGTTTATAAGTCCCAGATTAAGGCTAGAAATGCCGAGATTTCCGCAATTGAGAAGGCTGAGGAAGAGGAACGCAAAAAGGCGGAGGAAGAGGCCAAGAGAAAGGCGGCAGAGGAAGAAGCTAAGAGGAAGGCTGCCGAGGAGGAAGCCGCGGCACAAAATAAGACCTCCGATTCCGACACAGGCAAAACAAGCGATAGCAACAGCAAAACCAATAGCAGTACTACGACGAATGCCGACAATGATTCCGCTTCCGACGAAAGTACAACTACAACCTCAAAATTTACAGGTTCCCAATATACAGTAGATACGTCTCTTATTTGGTCTGCAAACGGCTCTGATAAAGGCAAGCAGATAGCCGAATATGCATGCAAGTTTTTGGGAAACCCATATGTAGCAGGTGGTACCAGCCTCACAAATGGCGCGGACTGTTCAGGCTTTACCCAGTCTGTATACAAGGCGTTTGGTTACAGCCTCCCACGAAATTCCACATCACAGCGTAGTGCGGGGGTCGAGGTGAGTTATTCAGAAGCACAGCCAGGAGATATTATTTGTTATCCAGGGCATGTGGCAATTTATATAGGAAATGGACAGATAGTTCATGCAAGCTCCGCAAAGACAGGAATTAAGATAAGCAATGCGCTATATAGGAGCATCCTTTGCGTTCGTAGAATCGTATAGTAGAATAAATGTGGGGGGAGTGTGTTATAATGGATATGACCAAGAGAATCTTTGGAAATGAGATGAGTAGGAAGGTTATTAACAAGGCTAACCGCACAAAAGAAAAAAATATTAAAAAGTACGGAGACGATTCCAAGCAAAATTACCGGGTTCAAATAAAAGGCAATAAGTATATAGGCGATATACTCGGGATTAAAAATATTCTGGTTGGAAAAACGTTGAAAAATGTAACAAGGACTCCTGATTTTGATGCTCAAAACGGCGTGATTATTGGAAATATCCGTATGGGAGTTGGCCATTACCGTATAGCGATGGCGATAGCCTCGGCTGCACGCTCAATGGGATATACACCTTATTGGATGGATTTGAGTTCATACAAGGACACAACATGTACCAAAATTATAAACTCCCAGAATAACTTTAATTCATTTGGTTCACAAATATCCCAGAAAAGTTCACTGTTTGACAGGCTAATCTGGGAGCCGTTGAAATATGAAGGTTTGAGGCAGCTTGCCTGCAACGCTGTGCAACAGAGGAATGCAGAGCTAATGGCGCCGGTATTTAGCAAGATTCCAAAGAATATGCCTGTAATAGCCACACATGTATTGGCGGCGCAGGCGGCAGTCCATGCAGGGATGGAGTATGTGGTAAATGTTATTCCAGACAATTGGCCTAGGGCACTCCACTATGCAGAGGGAAGCCTTCATACTGTGCAGACCCATTATGCATATCAAGGCTATCGAATTGGAAGCGGAATGATGAAAAAGCAGGTTGTAAACGCTATGCCAGACGATTCAATTTTATACACCGGGCATTATATAGACCACGAGCTTGTATACAATATTGAATATGATTGCGACAAACGCCTAGGACGAAGAATGTCGGGCAAGGGTATGAGATTTCTGCTCGACTTAGAAGGTGCGGGGGCGCAGAAGGAGATATTTGTGGCAGTCATCAGATACCTTATACCTTATGTGAAGTCTGGAAAGGCTGTAATCTACGTAAATGTAGGCAATTACAAAAACGTATGGGAAGAATTAGCAGAAAAGATGCCAATCATGAATGAATTTAAGACAGAGCATTTTGACAACTGGGATGAAACGGTTTTGTTTGCAAGTGATGCGATAGACGGCGAGGTTAGTGGAATACATGTTTTTTGCCATGAAAATATTTTACAGGCTGTCTACAGCACAAATCTTCTTATGAGGAGTGCGGACGTGCTTGTGACGAATCCGAGCGAGCTTTCATTTTATCCGATACCAAAATTGTTTATAAAGAGGGTTGGCTCTTGCGAGCAGTGGGGCGCCGTACACTCCGCTGAGACAGGCGATGGAACACTTGAGTGCATGGATATTCCGCATACAATACAGATGCTAGATATGTTTTTAAGGGACGAGAATTTCATCGGGAATATGTGCAAGTGTATCGTGAAGAATAAGAAGAATGGTATATACAATGGTGCTTACCACGTGGTCGAAGCGGCTTTTGAACTGAAAAAGG
>CAZLTS010000096.1:0-4971 GCA_964562495.1 uncultured Lachnospiraceae bacterium
TAAATTATACGATTCCAATTACCTTCTTCGGGCACTTCTCCCGGCAGATACCGCAATTGGTACATTTTTCATAATCAATCGCTGCTACAAAATCTGTAACCGTAATGGCACCGACAGGACAATTCTTCTGACAGATTCCACAACCGATACAGCCTGCCTTACAGGTATCCTTCATAAAACGGCCTGCATCTTTTGATACACAGTTAACCACAGAACCTGCCGTTTCCGGAACCAGTTCAATAATGTGACGAGGGCAGGTCTTTACACACTTTCCACAGGCAACACATTTATCCGGATTAATAACTGCCACACCGTCTACAATGGAAATAGCACCAAAATCACACACAGCTGCACACTCTCCAAAGCCTAAACAGCCATATGTACAGGATTTACTGCCGCCTCCTGTTACAAAAGAGGCTTCCAGACAGCTCTGGCTTCCATGATATACATACCGATGGCTTGTTGCATCACAGGTTCCCACGCAACGTACATGCGCATATTTTCTTACAGAGGATACCTCTACACCCATAATCTCACTGATTACCTGAGCTGCTGCAGCACCACCTACAGGACAGCCATCTGCTGGGGCTTCCCCCTTAGCAATGGCAGCTGCCAGTCCGTCACATCCCGGATAACCACAACCACCACAATTATTTCCCGGCAATGCCTCACGCACTGCCACTTCCTTCTCATCTACTTCTACAGCAAACTTCTTACCGGCAACACCTAATAAAAGTCCGATTAACAAACCAATGCCACCTACCACTAAGGTTGCTAGTACTATACCGACAAAATCCATAGCACACCTCCTATATTACACCGGAGAAGCCCATAAATGCAATGGCCATTAATCCTGCCGTCACAAGTACAATCGGCGTTCCCCGAAAGGACGGTGCAATGTCATTGTATTCAATCTTTTCCCGAATTCCTGCTAAAATAACAATGGCAATGGTAAAACCAATCGCCGTACCAAGCCCATTGATAACGCTTGTTACAAAATTATATTCCTTCTGTACATTAATAATAGCAATACCAAGCACTGCACAATTCGTTGTAATCAAAGGCAGATATACACCTAATGCCCGATACAGGGGCGGAACCAGTTTCTTTAAAACCATTTCAACAAACTGTACTAACGCAGCAATGACTAAAATAAATACAATGGTCTGCAGGTAAGTTAAATTCGCCGGCACTAAAATACCATTATAAATCAGGTTCGTACAGGCACTGGCAATGGTAATAACAAAGATAACTGCTGCACCCATGCCGGCTGCTGTGGAAATCTTCTTAGAAACTCCAAGGAAAGGACACAGCCCTAAAAACTGGCTTAATACAACATTATTTACAAGGGCAGCGCTTACAGCAATTAATAATAATTCTTTCATCTCGTTCCCTCCTGCTCTTCTTTGGCCTTAGGAGCTTCACATTTTGACTGGCAGCCGGAGCAATTCCCATTACAGCCACTGTCTGCCTTCTTACCATGTGCCAGACGGATTTTATTCTGCACTGCAACCAGACATGCCAGTACAAAGAAGGCACCTGGCGCCAAAACGAAAATAGAAATACTAAAATCTTCTGGAATCAGCTGGTAACCTAACACCGTTCCTGCTCCTAACAATTCACGAAATGCACCTAAAAAAGATAAACCAACTGTAAATCCAAGTCCCATACCTAATCCATCAAACAAAGAAGGTAATACCGGATTCTTAGACGCATAGCTTTCTGCACGTCCTAAAATAATACAGTTAACAACAATTAATGGAATGTAAATTCCCAGTGCGTCATTAATAGACGGCAGATAAGCCTCCAGTAAAAACTGCACTATAGTAACTGTAGATGCTACAATTACAATAAAAGCGGGTACACGAACGCCATCTGGAATCACATTACGCAATGCTGAAATAATCACATTACTAAGCACCAGTACAAGCGTTGTGGTAAGTCCCATACCCACACCATTCATCAGGGAAGTCGTAGTCGCCAATGTAGGACACATACCAAGCATTAAAACAAATGTGGGATTTTCCTTTATAATACCGTTATACAAACGTTCTAAACACTTATTCATTTGCCACCACCTTATCTGTTAAGAATGAAAAACAGGTAATTGCTGTATTTACACCCTTAACCATTGCTTTCGTTGTAATGGTTGCACCAGAAATGGCATCAATTTCTGCATAATCATCTGTAGCCTCTGCTTTACCGGTTTTAGAGTAACCAATCTTAGCTGATTTCAGATTTTCAAACTGTCCTAAGAAATCATCTGAATCTGCCTTCATGCCAAGTCCCGGTGTTTCTCCAATGGATAAAATAGATACCCCAGTCACCGTTTTATCCATAAGCATTCCTACTGTAAACTGGATATCCCCACCATAGCCTTCTCTGGCTGTAACAGTAATGACATAGCCCATAACCGAGCCGTCAGAAGCCTTAGCTTCCATAACAGAATCAACCAATACCTCTGATGTAGTAATTCCTGCTGCTTCAATATAAGCAGCACAAGCCTCCCCATCATATTCATAGCTTTCAAAGGAATCTGCATCCTTCATAACTGCTTCACAGGCCTCTGCCTGTTTTTTCTCCTCTTGTTCTGCTCTGGGCGTCTTGGTAACCTCATATACCAAACCAAGCAATAGCCCGGCAATTAAAGTAATTGCACATAAAATCAGTGCGTCTTTTACAAATTTAGGCATGCTTTTTCTCCCTTCCAAATGCTTTCGGAATTGAGATCCGATCAATAATAGGTACAAGCAGGTTACAGAAAATTATGGCATAAGACACACCCTCTGCCGAGCCGCCATACACACGAAAAATAGCGGTTAGCAGACCTAAACAGATACCGAAAATAATTCTGCCCTTCCCTGTAATGGGAGAGGTTACATAATCGGTTGCCATAAAGAATGCACCAAGCATTAAACCACCACCGCAAAGCTGTGCCGCCAAATAAACAAGGTCAGCCTCACCATGAAACAACGTCACACAGATTGCAAATGTTACCAAATAGAAAAATGGGATTCTAAAATCAATAATCCTCTTATACAGAAGATAAACAGCGCCAACCAAAATAGCCACTGTGCTGGTTTCACCAATGGTACCTGCTGTATTACCTAAAAACATATCTAACAGCTTCACATCACCGCCTGCCTTTAAGGCTGCCAATGGTGTGGCACTGGTGACACCGTCAAAATCTCCATATGTAAAATTAGTCATGGCACTGGCAAAGGAAATTAACATAAAACATCTGGCACCTAATGCCGGATTCATAAAGTTCTGTCCCAGTCCGCCAAACAACTGTTTTACAACTAAAATAGCAAATACACCGCCTACAACAGCCATCCAGTAAGGAAGCTGTGGGGGCAGATTTAATGCTAGCAAAAGTCCTGTTAAAATGGCACTGCCATCTCCAACGGTAATCTCCCGCTTCATACCCAGTTCATATAAATATTCCGTTACAACACAGGCTGTAATGGTTACAAGAATCAATAATAATGCCTGCAGTCCAAAGTGGTATACACCAAAGGCTGTAGCTGGCAGCAGGGCAATTATCACATCAAACATAATCCCGGAAGTAGTTGCCTTGTCACGTACATGGGGATTTGAAGAAACATGATACATTATTTTTTTCTCCTTCCCAAAATATCTTTTCTCATAGACTTAATGGTCTGTGTCAAATCCAGCTTCGCCGGACATATGTAGGAGCAACAGCCACATTCGCAACACTCCATACCATTTAATTTTAAGAAGGTTTCCTCATCATGGTGCTTCGCTGCTTTTGCTAATCTGGTCGGCATAACATGTCCCGGACATACCTGAACACAACGGCCACAGTTAATACACTGTGTCTGTCTACCGGCTGCCACCGCATCCTTCTTAATACACAACAGACAAGAGGAACCTTTCTCTACGGGAACATCAATTGACATAAGTGCGGTTCCCATCATAGGACCACCGGAAATAACCTTTTCCGGCTCCTCTGTAAATCCTCCGGCTGCCTCTATGACCGCACGCTGGTTTGTTCCCAATGGAACCAAGAAATTTCCCGGCTTTGCCACTGCATCACCGGTTACTGTCATAACACGCTTGGTTAAAGGACGTCCCTTTACAACTGCACGATAAATCTCATAAATGGTATCTACATTACATACAATACAATTTACATCTAAAGGCAGCATATCTGAATTTACCCGTCGCTTAGTCAGTGCATAAATTAATGTACGCTCACCACCCTGCGGGTACTTGGTTTTGACTGCCTTTACCTTAATTCTATCATACTCCCTGCAGGCTTCCTTTAAATCTGAAACAGCCTGAGGTTTATTATCCTCAATGGCAATGATTGCCTTGGCATTAGGGAATAAACTTAATACAATCTGTACCCCCTCTGCAATGCCTTCCGGGTCCTCTAACATTCGTCTATAATCACCGGTAATATAAGGTTCACATTCTGCACCATTAATAATCACATATTCAATTGCTGCAGGCTCCTTAGGGGACAGCTTCACATGGGTAGGAAATGTAGCACCTCCCATACCAACAATACCGGCTTCCTTAATCCGTTCCAGCAATGCAGTTCTACCAGCTTCATCCTCTGTCACTTCCAATGGCGGCATTTTATCTGCTTCTGTATAGTTGTTATCATTCTCAATAACCACAGACAATACCTTACGGCCAGCCGCAGTCATTCTCGGTTCCACTGCCTTCACAACACCAGAGCAGGCCGAATAAACAGGTACAGACATAAAGCCATCTGCTTCTGCAAGCTTTTCTCTTACCTTTACAGCATCTCCAACCTTAACAATGGGAATCGCAGGTTTTCCAATATGCTGCTGCACAGGGTAAACCATATCCCCTGCCGGACGCAAACGGTAAATTTGTTCTTCCTTAGACAGTGCTTTCCCATCAAAAGGGTGGACACCACCTTTAAAGGTTAACTGAAACATGTATATCCTCCGTTCTTTCGTTACTTTTTTAAAA
>CAZLTS010000097.1:0-4963 GCA_964562495.1 uncultured Lachnospiraceae bacterium
ATGGAAACGAAAATATACAGAGGTTGCAAAGTAGGGAGGTATTTTGTTTTGAAAGAACTACTGAAATATTTATCAGATTATAAAAAGGAAACGGTTCTTGCACCGCTTTTCAAAATGTTAGAGGCAGGCTTTGAATTGTGTGTTCCTTTGGTTATGGCTAACATTATTGATGTGGGTGTTGCCAACCGGGACAGCAGACATGTACTGCTGATGGGGCTTGTTTTGATTTTACTTGGCGTGGTTGGACTGGTAAGCTCCATCACAGCCCAGTATTTTGCCGCGAAGGCGGCAACCGGTTTTGGAACAGGTTTAAGAAAAGATTTATTTATTCATATTAACAGCATGACCTATGGGGAAATCGACCATGTAGGAACGCCTACGTTATTAACCCGGTTAACAAGTGATGTAAATCAGGTGCAAAACGGGGTGAATATGGTGTTGCGACTATTTTTGCGCTCCCCATTTATTGTGTTTGGTGCAATGATTATGGCTTTTACTGTAGATGTTAAGGCGGCACTTGTATTCGTTGTAGTAATTCCGGTTTTGTCTGTTATTGTGTTTGGGATTATGTTAATTACCATGCCGTATTATGGAAAGACACAGAAGCAGCTCGACCGGGTGTTAGTGGGTGTGCGGGAAAGTCTGGCAGGTGTTCGTGTTATTCGTGCGTTTAACCGACAGGAGGACGAGAACCAGAAGTTTACCCAGTGTGCAGAGGAGCTAAAGAACACACAGTCCTTTGTAGGACGGATTTCGGCCTTGTTAAATCCCGTTACGTACATTGTGATTAATTGTGGCATCATAGCAGTGCTGTGGGTTGGTGGTAAGCGTGTAAATACAGGTGCACTGACACAGGGACAGGTGGTTGCCCTTGTAAATTATATGTCCCAGATTCTGGTAGAGCTGATTAAGCTTGCCAATTTAATTATTCTGTTAACCAAAGCTATGGCATGTGGAAAACGAATTGCAGATGTATTTGCGGTGAAACCGTCTATGGAAGAGGGTAATGGTAATTTTAGCGGTGGCAGAAAAGCACCAAAGGTTATTATGGAGCATGTCTCCTTCCGCTATGGAAACGGCGGTGATTTGGCACTTTCTGATATTTCCTTCCGAGTGAATCGAGGGGATACTGTAGGCGTAATTGGTGGTACTGGTTCCGGTAAAACGACACTGGTGAATTTAATTGCCCGGTTTTATGATGCCACAGAGGGTGGTGTGCTCATTGACGGTATGGATGTAAAACGATATTCCTTTAAACGGCTGCGGGATATGGTAGGGGTCGTTCCCCAGAAGGCAGTTTTGTTTGCAGGAACAATTCGGGAGAATATGCGTTGGGGAAAGCCGGATGCTACAGATGAAGAAATTAAGGCAGCTATGGAAATTGCTCAGGCGAAGGAAATCCTTACCCAGAAGGAGGAAGGATTGGATACGATGCTTCTGCAGGGTGGAAAAAATCTGTCCGGTGGACAAAGACAGCGTCTTACCATAGCCAGAGCGTTAGTAAAGAAGCCGGATATTCTTATATTAGATGATAGTGCATCAGCGTTGGATTTTGCAACAGATGCCCGTTTGCGTAATGCACTCCTTAAAATGGAAGGGGACACAACGGTATTTTTAGTTTCCCAGCGTATATCTACAGTGCGAAATGCAGACCATATACTGGTGTTAGATGATGGTAAGCTGGTGGGACAGGGAACTCATAGTCAGTTATATGAACAGTGTCAGGTTTATCGGGAAATCTGTCAGTCACAGATGACAGGAGAGGAGGCAGAGCGCTAATGGAAATTTCAAGAAAAACAACAATAAAACGTGTCTTTGCAGCGATTCAAAAATATTGGCTTTCTGTGGCAGGCTCCATTTTATTTGGCGCTATTTCTGTGGTTCTTACGCTGTATGCACCTAAGCTTACCGGTCGGGCTGTTGATAAAATTATTGGACCGGACCATGTGGATTTTGATGGCTTGCTTAAAATTATCATTACATTTTTGATTGTCGTTGTTTTCACAGCTCTGGCCCAATGGGTTATGAACTTACTAAACAACCACATTACCTATTGCGTTGTAAAGGATGTCCGTTGTCAGGCATTTTATCATTTATCCAAACTGCCTGTGGGGTATATTGATTCTCACAGACATGGAGATGTGGTTAGCCGTATTGTAACGGATGTAGATCAGTTTTCTGATGGGTTGCTTATGGGATTTTCCCAGTTTTTTACAGGTGTAATTACCATTTTAGGAACCCTGATTTTCATGGCAATGACTAGTTTTAAGATTACGATTGTTGTGGTGGTCATTACCCCACTGTCGTTGTTTGTTGCCAGATTTATTGCTAAGAAAACTTATTTTATGTCTAAACTACAGTCGGAAACAAGAGGAGAAATGACGGCATTTGTCAATGAGATGATTGATAATCAGAAGGTAGTTAAGGCTTTCGGTCACGAAGCAGCCAATATTGCCACCTTTTGTGAAATGAATGAACGACTGCAAAACCACAGTCTGCGTGCCACCTTCTTTTCTTCCATTACCAATCCTGCTACCCGGTTTGTGAATGGTTTGGTGTATGCAGGTGTAGGAATTACAGGTGCGTTGTCTGTTATTGGCGGCGGCATGACGGTAGGCGCGTTGACTACGTTTTTAAGCTATGCCAATCAATACACGAAGCCATTTAATGAAATATCCGGTGTGATTACGGAACTGCAAAATGCCATTGTTTCGGCAGCCAGAGTGTTTGCATTAATTGATGCGCCGGAAATGGAAGAAGTAGTAGAACAAATTTATCCAGGGGAGCCTGTGCAGGGACAGGTGGAGTTGGAGCATGTAGATTTTTCTTATACAGAGAAACAGGAATTAATTCGCGATTTAAACCTTCATGTGCAGCCGGGACAGCGCGTTGCCATAGTGGGTCCTACTGGTTGTGGAAAAAGTACCATTATCAATTTGCTTATGCGTTTCTATGATGTAGATGCAGGAGATATTAAGGTAGATAAGTCTAGCATTTATCATATGTCCCGTTCTCAGCTGCGGAAAAATTATGGCATGGTTTTACAGGAAACATGGTTAAAATCTGGTACAATTGCAGAAAATATTGCATATGGAAAACCAGATGCTACGATGGAGGAAATTATTAAGGCGGCTAAGGAAGCCCATGCACATGGATTTATTAAGCGTATGCCAGATGGGTATGATACGGTAATTACAGAGGATGGCGGGAATCTGTCCGGCGGTCAAAAGCAGCTTTTGTGTATTGCCAGAGTGTTGTTGAAGCTGCCGCCTATTTTAATTTTAGATGAAGCTACCTCCTCCATTGATACCCGAACAGAGTTACGGATTCAGCAGACCTTTGCCAAGATGATGAAGGGACGAACCAGTTTTATTGTAGCCCACAGACTGTCTACGATTAAAGAGGCAGATGTAATCTTAGTAATGAAAGATGGACATATTATAGAACAGGGCAATCATGAAACCCTTTTGGCACAAAACGGATTTTATGCTAATTTATATAATAGCCAGTTTTCTGCCACATAATAGAGGTCGTATAATGCCTTCTCTTTTACATATGGTCATGGACCAAATGGGAAAGGGAAGGCATTTTTTATGGAACCATTTATGAATCGTGAGCTAAGCTTGTTATCCTTTTATGAACGGGTACTTATGGAGGCAGCAGATGAACAAGTTCCTTTGCTGGAACGCCTTCGTTTTTTGAATATCTACCATTCTAATTTAGAGGAATTTTATGAGGTGCGTGTTGGAAAATTACTGCAACGTTTATACAGAAAACCAGAATGGACAGATCCTTTAACAGGGTGGAATGTACCGCAGCTGTTAAGGCACATTGATTTGAAAGTAAAACAAATGGACGATAAAGCCAGAGAAATCCATCATCAGATAAAGCTTGGGTTGGATGAAAAAGGCATTGATATTAAGGATGCGGGAAAGCTGCAGTGCGTTTCTGACAATGCAGAATTGTTTTATACGCCTGCGGTTTATAGAACCTATCATTGGAAGGACGGGGTCTTGGCGGCTGTTGAAAAACAAGACATTCTGCTGGAATTTCCTAAGGATACCATGGAACCATTTATTCGTTTATTATACGAGGCGGCGAATCACCCACAGGTTGTGTCTATTCAAATTACCATATATCGTCTGGCGGAGCATAGTCAGGTTGTATCAGCACTGATTTACGCAGCCAAGCAGGGAAAAAGGGTGCAATGCTTCATAGAATTACGTGCCCGCTATAGTGAAGCAGATAATCTGTCCTATGGAAAACAATTAGAAGCAGCAGGATGTCAGGTTTTCTATGGAAGAAATGGGTATAAGGTGCATGGAAAATTGTGTCAGATAACAAAAGTAAGTGACGGTGCAATCACATATATTACGCAAATTGGAACCGGAAATTATAATGAACAGACTGCACTGGAATATACAGACTTATCCCTGCTTACGGCAAATCAAGAAATTGGAATAGAGGCTGCTGTTATTTTTGACAGCCTGTTTCGAAGAAGAAAAATTTGTGGTCTGCATAATTTTTGGGTTGCACCTAATGACTTTGAACGGAATTTACAAGAAGAAATCAAGCAGGAAATTGATGCCCAGAGGGCAGGAAAAACAGGATATATTGCCATCAAGGCAAATGGCATGAACCATAGAGAAATTATGAATCAATTCATAGAAGCATCTCAGGCAGGTGTGCAGGTAGATTTAATTATACGAGGCAGCTGCTGTTTACAGGCAGGTGTGCCTGGAAAAACCGAACAGATACGCACGAAACGAGTCGTAGGACGTTATTTGGAACACTCTAGAATCTATTGCTTTGGTTTGGGAAAAAGGCAACGGATTTTTATAGGCTCAGGAGACTTACTTACCAGAAATGTAAAAAGAAGAGTGGAGATACTGGTTGCGGTGAAAGACAACAATATAAAAAAACAGGTGTGGAATATTTTAGAAGAGGTGATGAAATAAAAAAG
>CAZLTS010000098.1:0-4869 GCA_964562495.1 uncultured Lachnospiraceae bacterium
ATCGCAATCCCGCATAATAAATTCTATGGCAGCATTTCCATCAATAGCAGGCATGTGCAAAACATCTCGATAAATACTAATATCTTCAAACGTTCTTTTGCATCTTCCTGCCAATGTCGACATATCCACTGTATCATTGCTATAGCCACCATCTGGGATTCCACTGTGATGTCCTGCTATGCAATATTTTAGTAACCACCCTATCGCATTTGGATACATCTTTCCTGCCTCTATAGCACCGCATGTCGAATGCTCTACTTTAATAGCTTCTCCATCTATTCTGTGTTGAAAGGATTCCTGAAATTTTCCAATATCGTGAAGTAATCCCATAACATAGGCAATATCTTTCAGTTCCGAGATAGCCATGTCTCGGCACAATTCTGCAGTATTTTCACAATGCTCTTCAACTGTTTGAATTGCTCTTGTGTTTTCATTAATGTGCGCTTTATACATCAAACTCTCTCTTTCTGTTCATTATAACCTTATAACCTTTTGTTAACTCCAGCATACCAAATTGCAAGTCCTATAAAAAGGATTTGCATGATTTTATTTACAAAAATTTCTCGTTTTTGATTTTTGTGCATTTTGTACATATTTTCCGACTTTTTCACTCTTTTTTATATGATACCACCTTTGCACACGTGTGTAAATCCCCTTATATAAAAGAAAGAGAACCCTTCCAGATTCTCTTTCCACTACTTCTATGTATGATTATCTCTATACTTCTATACGCAGGTATATCCACCATCAATTGGTAGAATAACACCGGTTACATAGGATGCTTCCTCAGATCCTAAGAAAATAGCACCGGCATTTAATTCGCCCTCATTACCGTATCTTCCCAAAGGCACTGTTGCCTTCATGTAAGCGGTAAATGCATCTGTAGACAATGTATCAATGGTAAGCTCTGTTGCAAAATAACCAGGACAAATTGCATTACAGGTAATGTTGTACTTAGCCAGTTCTGCTGCAACTGCACGTGTGAAGTTAACAACACCGCCCTTTGATGTATGATAAGCAACTGTATCCATTGCAGTGTTACCAACTAATCCGTACATAGATGCGATGTTAATAATACGACCATAATTGTTCTTCTTCATGATGTTAGCAAATGCTCTTGTAACATAGAATACGCTGGTCATATCTGTAGCAATCGTGAAGTCCCATTCATCATTGGTCATGTTCAGTACACCTGCGTTGGCTGCTGAGCCTGCACAGTTTACTAATACATCTACCTTACCGAATTCCTTCTCTACTGCTGCTGCTACTTCGTCTACCATAGCAGAATCTGTTACGTCACACTTCAAAGGAAGTACTGTCGTTCCTCCTTCCCGAAGCTCTGTTGCCAACGCTTCCAGTTTCTCCAGACGGCGTGCCGTAATTACTAACTTAGCCCCCTGTGCTGCAAAACCCCGTGCCATCTGTGCGCCTAATCCTGAAGATGCACCAGATACCACAACTACCTTGCCTGAATAATCAAACATGAATTCCTCCATTCTGCAGGCGTATACACCCAGGTGCGGGATGACCATACCTTCTCTTATAATCCATAATCCCGCATTCAAGCAAAACCGCAACGCCTGCGCACGCAGAATTGCTTTTTCCCTGACAACTGTTTCTATGCTTTAATTATATGCCTCGGTAAAGTACCTGTCAATATCGGTTTTTACTGTTTTTTCCCTTACTTCCCCATTCACATCCCTCCCCCACGCACATATGCTATAAGGTAAAATTAAAAAAGGAGAATTGTTATGGCATACCAAACTGGCTATTATCAACCAGGCATGCGTTCTATGCAGTCCCGCCCCGGTCGTTCATCGGGCTGTGCCTGCAACCGCACGTCTGGACCAGGTCCCATTCCCATGCCTACACCTATGCCCATGCCCCAAGGTCAGGCCGCAGGACGGATGGCACAGGAGGCTTCAGATTCCTCCAATGAAACTGTGACCATGGCTTATGTTCCATGGCAACATTGGGGTGAATTATATTCGCTGGAAAAAGGGTTCTGTCGCGGAACCATTTTCCCGGTTTTAGATAAACCATTTAAGGGGGCGATGTGTTCATGAAACAGAATTCGGAACAAGCAAATTTATTCAAACGACTAGATGAGCTAAGCTTCGCCATGGATGATCTACGGTTATATCTGGACACCCATCCAGACTGCCCCCATGGTCTTAGGCAATACGAGAAGCTGCAGGAAATGCGTAACCAGACGTTGCAGACCTATACCGCGGAATATGGTCCCATTTATTCCTATGATGTTACGTCTGGGAATCCGTGGACGTGGACGGATGGGCCGCTGCCGTGGCAGATAGGAGGTTGTTAGTATGTGGAGTTATGAAAAACGATTACAATATCCTGTAAAAATAACGAAGACCAACCCGCAAATGGCTCAAGTCATATTGTCGCAATACGGCGGTCCAGACGGCGAATTAGGTGCTGCAACCCGTTATTTATCTCAAAAATTTGCTATGAAAAACAACCGGGTTGCCGGTTTATTAAATGATATTGGAACAGAAGAATTAGGACATTTGGAGATTGTGGGTGCTATTATCCACCAGTTAACTCGGGATTTAACACCAGAGGAAATTGAGAAATCCGGTTTTGCCCCGTATTATGTAGACCACACCTTAGGTGTTTGGCCACAGGCAGCAGGGGGTGCTCCATGGAGTGCCCAGTTAATCCAGTCTGCCGGTGATCCCATTACCGATTTATTTGATAACATGGCAGCAGAACAGAAGGCCAGAACCACTTACGACAATATTCTGCGTCTGATTAAGGACCCGGAGGTTTGTGACCCCATCCGCTACCTTCGTCAACGTGAGATTGTGCATTTCCAGCGTTTTGGCGAAGGTCTGCGCATGATTACTGACGAATTAGATTCTAAGAATTACTATGCCTTCAACCCGGCCTTCGATAAACCCTGTTGCAATAAATAGAACTTAAAAAGAAGCTCTGGTCATGTTAAGTGAGCAGAGCTTCTTTATATTAATATTAGAATGATTTATGACTATGCAGTCTTCTCATCGGAAGATGATAATAGCTTATATACAACTGCTGCCAGTGCACCACCAATTAACGGTGCCACAATAAACAGCCATACCTGCTGTAACGCCAGACCACCCTCTACTAAAGCGGGGCCTAAACTACGTGCCGGATTCACAGAGGTTCCTGTAAACGGGATTCCGAAAATATGAATCAGTGTTAATGTTAAACCAATTACCAGACCGGAAACTGCACTGTTTTCTACCTTAGAGGTAACGCCCAGAATGGTGAAAACGAATACAAAGGTTAAAACGACTTCTACCAAGAATGCCTGTCCTGCATTCGCACCTATGGCACTGGCTTCACCATAACCGTTCGTTCCTAAGGAATCATTACTGCCAAAGATTGCACACAGTACGCCTGCA
Organism: uncultured Lachnospiraceae bacterium; assembly: GCA_964562495.1. Classification (GTDB taxonomy): domain Bacteria; phylum Bacillota; class Clostridia; order Lachnospirales; family Lachnospiraceae; genus CANQSA01. Next base: position 3,411 of record CAZLTS010000098.1, read on the forward strand.
CCTACCAAAGCGCCAAGCACCTGCGCAACTACATAGCCAATAAAATCCATGCCGGATAACTTCTTGCTAATCAGCATAGCTAAGGAAACAGCCGGGTTAACATGACAGCCGGATATATTTCCAACAGAATACGCCATAGCTACAATAGATAATCCAAATGCGAATGCAATTAGTAACGTAGTAAGGGATAATGGAGAACCATTTCCAGCACTTAACATACTGTTACTATTTACCAGTGTGTTTGCTGCTACTGCACTTCCGCATCCGAATACAACTAACACGAAAGTACCAATAAATTCTGCAATATACTTCTTCATATATGTACCTGCCTTTTCTTTTAATTGGTACTATTATAAATTAAATACTATTGTTTTGCAAGGTACTCTTGCATTGCAGGATAAAAAAGTAACAGGGCATCTCCTTTCAGAAACACCCTGTATCCTCATATGAATTGACTAATCTTAACAGCTGTTTTTTATGCTCCTTCAGTGTTGACGCCCTGAAGTGCAGCCATTCCTTCCTCACCGGTTCTTACTTTAATAACCTGTTCTACATCGTATACGAAAATCTTGCCATCGCCAATATTTCCAGTATACAGTGCTTTCTTCGCAGCTTCGACGACGCTACGAACTGGAACTGTACTTACAACAACTTCTACCTTATACTTCGGCAGTAAGATTACATCCAATGCAACACCACGATAATATCTTGTATTACCCTTCTGAACGCCACAGCCTAAAACCTGTGTAACGGTAATACCGGTAACACCGATATCATTTAATGCAGCCTTTAATTCTTCAAACTTGGTCTGCTTACAAATAATAGAAACCTTGCTTAACTTCACATCACTTGCAATTGGATGTGGATCAGAAGCAACCTGTACCGGTACTGCTTCGTCTGCAGGTACACTACCTGTTACGCCATCAGCAAATGCTTCTCTGCCTGTAACATCTGGTGCAGGCATGAAGTCTGCGTATGCAGATGCAAGACCATGCTCCATGATATCCAAACCAACGATTTCTTCTTCCTCTGTAACACGTAAGCCTACTGTAGCCTTGATTACAAGGAATGCGATTGTAATAGTAACTGCTGTCCATGCGCAGATACAAATAACACCAACTAACTGAATACCTAACTGTGTGAAGCCACCGCCGTAGAATAAACCTTCGTGGTCTAAGCAATAGCCTGGAGCAGTATCAGTTGCGAATAAACCAACTGCTAATGTTCCCCATAAACCGTTAAGTCCGTGAACAGCTACGGCACCAACAGGATCATCAATATGTAATACGTGGTCTAATAACCATACACCAAATACTACTAATAAGCCGGATACTGCACCGATTACAGCAGCACCGAAAGCGTCTGTTACAGCACAACCTGCTGTAATACCAACCAAACCTGCTAAAGATGCATTTAAACACATAGATACATCTGGTTTCTTATACTTAACCCATGTAAA
>CAZLTS010000099.1:0-4857 GCA_964562495.1 uncultured Lachnospiraceae bacterium
AAGCTTGCAGTAGCTTTTATTTCACTAATACATTTACTAAAATAAAAATCACTTGAATAGCGTTTTTGCATATTAAGCTGAATCAAATCCATGGTTCGTCCCCAAACCTGATAATCATCAGAAAGCAGAATTAGGCACTGCAGATACTGGCTGTAGCTTAGACCCTTTGAACTGTTCTTATCACCTTCCACAGAATCTACATTCAACATATTCTCCAAGGATAATTTCCAATCTGATTTTCCCTTTACTAATTTCACCTTACCTCCTGCCAGTAGTGTTTTGATATCCACTGCCGACTCTGCCATAGACCAGGCTGCTACAATAATTCCTTCTGCAATATACTTTAAAACCACAATTCCAGTCCAGCCTACCAAAGTAAGCGCCAGTGTGGAAACCTGGGAACGCTTCGAAGAATCAGCCAACAAAGAAACCAGATTCACACCTTCCCTTACTAGAAAAAGCTTATCCACTACTGCTGACAAATTGTCCTTATCCCGTGCCTGTCCACCCAATACGTATTCCATTTCATAAATGAGGGCTGTATTGGATTTCTTGCTGACATAGTTTCCAAAATAAGTAACCAGATACTGACTGCAAAGTGCCTTCTCATAAAGCGTACTATCCGTTTCCGTCCACCCACTTTCATTCAAAAGTCCAGATGGCAGATTTTGCGTATCAATTGTCTGATTAGACAGCTTACTTACATCCTTCACAACTAATGCCAGCTTACCTTCTGTAAGCAATGCCTTGATCTGATCATACAAGGAATCATCGCCACTTGTTTTTTCAAATGTTGTAGACACAATCTTCCAATTAGAGAACTTGGTTTTGTAAGCTTCAATCTCTGTTTTTATTGTCTCTGCCTGTCCTAAAGTAATCGTACCCTTTCCTTCCATGTATTGCTGTAATTCCTTAAGCTGCTTCAACGCCTTCTTAAGCTCTTTTTCACTTTTTATAATTGCGTCGTCCTCACTAGACTTTTCTACCACTAGGCTACTGCTTTCATTCTTATATGTCTCGTATTCCTCTATATCTGCAAGAGCTGTTTCTATTTTCTTTTTAATATCCCTCACCGTTTTCTTTAAAACCGGCCACTCGCTTTGTACCTTTTTCCAAAGCTTTTTCTGCTTACTTAAGGTTTTTTCTTCTAGTGTATCATCTAGCAGACCCGAAATTTTATTTAATTCATAGTAAACATCTCCCTCCTTCTTCGACAATGTTTTCAGCTCTTTTTCCAGCTTTTCTGTTAAATCTGTAATCTTATCTTCCTCTTCTTCTAACTGGCTAGTATCCTCACAGCTCTCTCCTTCCTTTGCATCACCATCAATAATGTTGGCATTCTTTAACAATGTTTCGATTACCTGTTCCGTCACCTTATCCTGCATGTAGCTGCATACCTGTTCCCGGAAGGTCAATGCCTGCTGATCGGTTGCATAGACAAGCTCCGCCTGATAGTCCGTCTGCTTTAAATTACTGATAACCTTATCCTTTCCCAAGCGGCTTGTTATCTCTGCCTCTGTATTATCCTCTAGTGTAAAGAGCAGTCCATAATCCTCAAATAGCTCTTTGCAATAGCTCGCCATACTGGCATCTGTGGCCTGTGACACAATATGCTTCGCCATCGTTTTCTGTGTTTTCACAGATATACCGGTTAGCACTAAAAGCAAGAAACTAAGAATACTGCCTAATACCAGCACAGTCCACACCGTCATGCTTCCTTTTTGCGTTTGCATCAAAACTTGCTCACCTGATTCTTTACTTTTTTAAATATCGTTGTTGCAATAGAATTAATCTGTGTCTTAAACACTAACGCCAAGCCCACTAAAACCACTATAATCAAAACAACTTCAATAACACCCATAGCTTCCTCTTCATTCCAAAAACGCTTCATTAAATCCTTCATCATAGTCTATCCTCACTTTCTATCCTGCTTTATACACCTGTTACCCTTACTTAAATACCAAGCTGAAAAACAGCCGGAATCATAATCAATGCCATAACAATAATCAACTGCATACCCATAGGCAACAGTAGCTTGGTTTCTACCTCTTGAGCCTTTCGTATCGCCTGATTTTTTCTCTGCTCGTATGCAGCCACAACCTCTACCTGCAATAAATAAGCAAACTCTTTATTCCCCTTTTTTAGATTCTGTGCCATAAGATTCGCCAGCTTCATATAACAATGTACATGGCATCGTTGTGAAAACCTGGAAAATGTCTCAGACAACACACCATTTTTCTCCAATTTGGCAGATAGCAGCTTTAGTTCCTCGTAAGCGAACCGCTTTCCATCTCTTTTTTCATAATTTTCCACCATACGCTTAAGTGCCTGCTGTATACTGACTCCCGCCTGATATAAAAGTGTTAGTTCAGCTACAACCTGCGGATAATCAATAATCATCTGTTGTTTTCGTATTCGCATCTGCTGATACAGGTTCTGCTCTTTTCTTAGAACAACGCCTACACTGCATACACCTGCAATCATAATCCATGCCGAACGATTATTTCCGGGATTCATTCCAATGAGTACAACAGAAAATAGCAGCATGGAAATAACAACTGAGCCTTGCCTTATGTAATGCATATATAAATCTCGGGAAACGTCCTCTTTTAAATACAGTGCACGCATACACTGTCCCAGCTTCTCCTTACCCGGCATATGGGTATATCCTATCACCCTTATAATCAGCAATTCACTAATGGAATCCAATAACCTCCACATGGGAGTCCTCCCTTCAAAGCTCAATTCGCATCATATATTCTCCAACCTCTACTGCTGCCACATAAACCAAAAGAATGACAGTCATAATCAAATATCCAGTTACGTTATGGTACAACACATCCATCATGCCATCTGTTGTCATACGCACATATAACACAATTAACAATGGTACAACATCCATAATATGCAGTTCAAACCGTCTGCTGTTAATAATAGTTGCAATCTCCTGTTCCATAGCCAGTCGTTCACCTATATTATCCCCAGTCATACGCATAAGCTCTGCCATATTTCCTCCCGTTCGTCTTGCCGTTTCAAACAACTGGGCAAACTGGATAATCTCGTCCACCCCTGTTTTCTGTGCAAATGCCTCCATTACCTTTCCTACAGGTTCTCCTAATTGCATCTGTCGAAGCATGACTCCATATTCTTTTGTAACGTAGCCCTCCTTACCATACAAGGATTTCAATTCCTTATATGCTTCACGAATGCTATTTTCCACGTTATAGCCTGCCATCACTGCGGCCTGCATACCACTTAATGCTTCTCGAAACTGCTCTGCAATTTTTGTTTTTGTTTTCTTCATCTTCCACTGCATCAGCTTCTTGCGAATGGGAAACCAAAATAGAATTCCCAAAAACCCCAGCCAGATACAATCATAAAATACAAATCCAATTAATCCAAATGCTACCAGACTCATGCCAATTCCAGCCACAGTTTCCCCGACGGATAACTTATATTTCTTATATTCCATATCGTCTTAATTTCTCCTGATTGCTTAGTTTGCCAACCTGCACTAAGGATTCTTTGCGAATAAACAGGGGTGTCAAGCTTACCTGCGTATCTACCGTTTTATTTACCTCAGCGATTTCTAAAATTCCTCTGCTTTTATCCGGCATTCTTCCTAGAAATACCACAACATCAAGGGCTGCTGCGATCTGCCTCTGAATGGCATCAAGACGCAGGTTACAACCCATCAAAACCATCGTTTCTAATCTGGTCATCATATCTGCTGAGCTATCTGCATGCCCTGTAGACAGACTTCCCTCATGTCCGGTAAGCATAGCCTGCAGCATATCCAATGCCTCTTCTCCGCGAACCTCACCTACAATAATCCGATCCGGGCGCATGCGTAGTGCCGTCTTAATTAAATCCCGTATGGTTACTCCGTTAGCTCCCTGTTCATTTTCCAATCTGGTTTCTAGGCGCACCAGATTCTCGATATGGCTGATTTGCAGTTCTGCAGAATCCTCAATACTAATAATTCGTTCACCTTCAGGAATATAGTCTGTTAAGACATTTAAAAAAGTTGTCTTCCCGCTTCCAGTTCCGCCACATATAAATACGTTATACTTAGCCAATATAAGCTGTTTTAAAAAATCTGCTGCTTCCTGGGTAATACAGCCCCATTTAATCATCTTATCCATGGTAATCCGTTCCTTGGGAAAACGCCGAATTGTTAAGGTTATGCCGTCAATAGAAACCGGTGGTAATACAATGTTTACCCTGGAGCCATCTGGCAATCTGGCATCTACAATCGGAGAGCTTTCATTCACTCTCCGGTTTACATTAGACACAATACGGGAAATTACAGTCATCAATCGTTCTTCACTGGTAAAAAACAGCTCCGTCTGTTCAATCCGACCTTTTTTCTCTATAAAAATCTTATTGTATCCATTTACCATAATCTCTGTGATATCCTCATCCTCACTAAGCTCTGACAAGATATCATAGCCACAGATAGCATAATAAAGCTTCTTTCTTAAGTAGTGACGTTTAACAACAGACAATTGACGTGTCCTCCGCATTTCGTCAAGCACTGCTTCAATGGCACTATTTACCTGTTCTTCCTCCAGATTCTGTGTAATATCCAATCTCTGTAAAACCTGCTCATACAATTTCTCTACATCCATACACTTCTCCATTTCGCAGACGCCTCCATTCTATAGCGTGCAGCTAAGACTAATCATCTACAAGTTTTCTAGCATGGGTATCATAAAAGCCTCGAAACAGTGCATCCAAGGAATCCTCTGTATCCTGTGCCTCCTCCTTCGGCAGTGTCACATAATGGACTCGCTCTAAAACATCTGCACATTCGGTACGAAACAGAAATTCTTCAAACTCCTTTCTTCTACACTG
>CAZLTS010000100.1:0-4856 GCA_964562495.1 uncultured Lachnospiraceae bacterium
CGGTACAGGTAATATGAAGTTTATGTTAAATGGTGCATTGACACTGGGAACCATGGACGGTGCGAATGTAGAAATCGTAGAAGAAGTGGGTGAGGAGAATGCCTTTATCTTCGGTTTAAGCTCTGATGAGGTTATTCGTTATGAGAATGAAGGCGGTTATTATCCTATGGATATCTTTAATAGTGATATGGATATCCGTCAGGTGCTGATGCAGTTAATTAACGGCTTCTATGCACCGGATGATCCGGAACGCTTTAGAAATATTTATGATTCTCTGTTAAATACAAACACCTCTCAGCGTGCGGACACTTACTTTATCTTGAAGGATTTCCGTTCTTATGCAGAGGCACAGAAGCGTGTAGAGGAAGCCTATAAGGATGAAGCAGGCTGGGCAAAGTCAGCTATCTTAAATGTGGCTCATGTTGGTAAGTTTACTTCTGACAGAACGATTCAGGAATATGTAGATGATATTTGGCATCTGGAAAAGGTTACCATTGAGAAATAATAAACTATAAAATGGCGCAGGCAGATAAAAATGCCTGCGCCATTCTATTACTCTGTTTCGTAATCTAAATAATCTAAGGGGTCAATGGGTACATCATCTTTTGTCATTTTAAGATACAGGTTGTAGCCTTCTGTTTCATAATAAGCAGTAGGCTCTGCCAGTGTTGCAATGAAATCTCCGGTTCGCACTGCTTGTCCTGTGTTTAAGTTTAGCTGGGACAACTGGCCGTAGGTAATGGTGTAGCCGTCACCGATATCCATAGTCACGTAATTGCCAATTTCTTCGTTGCTGCCAATTTGCGTAACAACACCATTGCAGGCAGCCATGACCGGCATGTCTGCATCTCCTTGAATTACCACAGCGGGATTACAACGGTAGGAATCTAAAGATGGAAAATAAATGGTATTATCCATGTTATACTCTAACAATACACGTCCCTCAATCGGCCATTCCAATGTAGAGTCACTGCGAAACTGCAGAACGGTAACAGAACTGTCAACTACCTCTTCCGTAGTTTCTTCTGTAGCTTCTTCAGTGGTTTCTTCAACAGAAGCAGCGGCAGTTGTCTCCTCTTTGCTGCTGTTCGCTGATGCGTCTACTGCAGAAGCCGACACCGTTTGGCGCGTCGTTTCTACCTCTTCTTTGGCAGCTAATGTTTCGCTGCTGTTTAAATCAACTTCCTGCTGGGTAGATGTGGATAATATAGCCCCTGCAGTAATGGCGGTTACTGCAATCAGGGCAAATAATAATAGTCCCCAAAATCCTTTTTTTTCAAATAAATGCTTCAATTGGTACTCCTTTCTTGCTTTGGCATTGTTTCTAAGGTCATTGTTCCCGTATTTCGATGTTTTTATAATAATGATTTAAAATTTCTTCCCAAGTGAAGCCATTTTTGGCAAGATGTTTTGCCCCATACAGACTGACACCCAGACCATCACCTATGCCTTTGGCAATTAGCCGTATGGCATTTTCTTTTGTATCTGTAGCTTTAGATAAGGTAAAACAGGTGGACTGCAGATTAAAAATCCGGGCAAATTCCACACCGGACAATATCTGTGTACCCAGCGTCACTTCTGTGACATATCCACTTTCTTCCTCAGTAGTCAGGGAAAAAGAATCATAAAAGTTTTCTGCAGACAGCCCTGTATCAGGATAACTTTCCTCTAATGTAGAAAGAAAATCAGAGAAATTTAAAACCTGTGTCTGCATAGCACCGCTTTCGGACAAATCCCAAGAGCTGTCCACACTGGTTATATAAGGATAGGTATCACCATAAACAGTAGCTGTGCCTGCGGTATGTCCCCCGCTTAACTTGTGAAAGAAAGGCAGAATGACGGCGTCTTCACAGGTGATAACTTTATGGCCTGTCTGTGATTGCAGCCAAATTAAATGGTTATAATTTTCTGTGTAACTACTGCCCCATTTTTCCTGAAGCTGTTGCTTCGTCATATAAGAAATCGCAGTCTGAGAACGATTCGTCAGTTCTTCGTAGGTTAAGGTATCGTCTTCGTTGAAGCAATACAAAAGCCATGTGCGCATCAGCACAAACTGAAGTTTTAACAGCTCCTCGTTCTCCTGGATGTCCCAGATTCCCATAACACACAGAGGAAGAAATTCTTCCATGTCCATAGACGTACTGCCGGTATCATCTGAAAAACAGATGGTTTTTCCAATGGGTGAGATGTGGGAGATGGGAGAAGCAGTACCTAAGTGATATAAAAGGCCGGTTAGGAGGAGGGCAGTTAGTAGCAGAATCAGCTTGAATTTCATGGGAAACTCCTTTCGAAGAAATGTATTTTTAGCTTTAAAGTTTGACAGCATAGGAAATATTAGCTATACTTATTTTATATGAATAAAAGTAAAAACAATGACAGGAAAGGAACGGAATATGGAACAGAAATTCACAGGTCTTACTACCGAAGAGGTAAATCTTCGCAAGCAACAGGGTAAGACCAATCAGAAAGATGAGTCCTCCAAACGGACGGTAAACCAGATTATTCTAGGCAACACCATTACATTTTTTAATATTATCAACGTGATTTTATTAATTATGGTATTAAGTGTGTTGTCTTTTAAAAATACGCTTTTTATCTTCATTATTATTATAAACACAGGAATCGGTATTATACAGGAGCTGCGTGCTAAGAAGACATTAGATAATCTGGCAATTCTGACTGCTAGTCAGGCGACGGTTATTCGAGATGGTGTTAAACAGCAGATTCCGGTAGAAGAGATTGTGTTGGATGATGCTATTGTTTTAAGTCAGGGAAATCAGATTCCGTCAGATTCCGTTGTGTTGTCGGGACATTTGGAGGTAAATGAATCTTTGTTAACCGGTGAGTCAGATGCCATACCTAAAGATGTGGGTGGACAGCTGTATTCCGGCAGCTTTGTTACAGCGGGTAAGGCTGTGTGCCAGGTAGCGAAGGTAGGAAAAGATAACTACATGGAGCAGATTACCAAAGAGGCAAAGACTTACAAACGGCATAACTCCGAGCTTAAGAAATCCATCAATCAGATTTTAAAGGTTATTAGTATTATTATTGTGCCTATTGGAATTGCTATGTTTTGCAAGCAGTATTATTTTGGTGGGGAAAGCTATAAAACGGCGATTTTGGCAACCGTTGCAGCATTGCTTGGTATGATTCCCGAAGGTCTGGTTTTGCTGACCAGTTTGTCTTTAACATTAGGTGTGTTAAAGCTGGCAAAGCAGAAAACTCTGGTGCAAGAGCTGTACTGTATTGAAACATTGGCACGTGTAGATGTGTTGTGTCTGGATAAAACAGGTACTTTAACAGAGGGACGGATTGAAGTAGAGCAGGTGCTTACGCCGCCTCGTGTAAATGAAAACCAACTGGGACATGCTCTTGCTAACATGGTATATGCGTTGAAGGACGATAATGTAACCTTTATGGCGTTAAAGGAACATTTTGGTGAGGCGCAGGATATGAAGCCGGTTCACGTAATTCCATTTTCTTCTGACCGAAAGTATAGTGGAGTTGCGTTTGAAGGAAGCGGTACTTTCATTATGGGAGCTGTACAATTTCTGTTCCCTGAGGGAGAAGAGGAGTTAAAGGCTAAGTGTCAGATTTATGCTGCCAAGGGCTACAGAATTATTGTTGTGGCACATACAGATACGGTATCTTATGAAGATGGATTGCCTGCCGGGCTAACCCCTTGTGGTATCGTGTTAATGACAGATGTGCTGCGAAAAGATGTAAATACGACTTTGTCTTTTTTTGCCAAGCAGGGTGTGTGCTGTAAGGTAATATCTGGAGATGATCCGGTTACCGTATCTGCCATTGCAGCTAAGGCAGGTATGGCAGGAGCCGATGCCTATGTAGATGCAACTACCTTGGAGACAGATGCAGATATTGAAGAGGCAGTTGCCAAATACAATGTGTTTGGACGTGTAACCCCGAAGCAGAAGAAGCAGATGGTGGTGGCATTGCATAAGCAGGGACATACAGTGGCTATGACAGGCGATGGTGTCAATGATGTACTGGCATTGAAAGAGGCAGATTGTAGTATTGCCATGGCATCTGGTAGTGAAGCAGCTAAGAATACTGCCAATCTGGTGCTGTTGGATTCTAATTTTAACGCAATGCCACATATTTTAAATGAGGGACGGCGTGTTATTAACAATATCAGTATGGCGGCTTCCATGTTTTTGATTAAAACAGTATTCTCTGTACTGCTGGCGTTGGAAACCATTATTATTGGACAGACATATCCATTTGCCCCTATTCAGTTGTCTATTATTAATGGATGTGCAGTAGGTATTCCTACATTCCTGTTGGCTAAGGAACCTAATTACCAGAAAATTAATCCTAAGTTTCTGCGTACAGTTATGAAAAGTGCATTTCCAACAGGTGCAACGATTTCCATTATTCTGTTGGCAGTGAATTATCTGGGTACATGGCTGAATTGTACACCTAACATGATTTCCACAGTTGGTGTACTGGTTACAGGCTGGTTGTATATGCATACACTAAAGGAGCTTTATTCTCCTATGACTGCCTACCGGAAGCTGATTGTTTATAGCATGCAGATTTTGTACCTTGCATGTATGGTAATTGGACAGAAATTATTAGAGTTGGTAGGACTTGATTTCAATGCAGTTATTTTAATGGTTGCCTGCATATACTTTGGACCAATGTTAAAGGATTTATTTGATAATATATATGATGCATGGGTTAGACGCCGGGAGCGTAAAGAACGTGTGTTACAGCCCAACCACACTTTGGCAATTGATGCGATTAATGAGAAGGAAGAACAGATTAAACAGATGATTAAGCCGTAATTGGTAGGGGTATATGTGAATGAAAGTAATTATACAAGAGAATACAAT
>CAZLTS010000101.1:0-4831 GCA_964562495.1 uncultured Lachnospiraceae bacterium
GGTTGTAACTTTTCTGTTTCTTTATTATAATACAACACACGTTGAAAAATCAACAACATGTCTATTTTTTTAACAAAAAAATTTAAGGAGGGTTTGTATGATTAAACAAGAATGGAAACACCTGCTACGCAATCCCATACTATTGATTGTGCTGGTGGCAATCATTTTTATTCCCACAATTTATACTACCTTGTTTTTAGGCTCTATGTGGGATCCATACGGAAAACTGGAGCAGTTGCCGGTGGCTGTGGTGAATGAAGACCAGCCGGTAGAATACAACGATACCCAGTTGACGGTTGGTGCCAATCTGGTGGATAGTTTAAAGGAGAGTACAGCACTAAGCTTTGACTTCGTAGATGCGAAGACGGCACAGGAGGGCTTGGAAAATGGTGATTACTATATGGTTATTACCATTCCTTCTGATTTCTCTAAGAACGCATCTACATTAATGGATGAAGAACCGGTGCAGATGGAGCTACAATATGCAACCAATCCCGCTAAGAACTATATCGCTTCTAAAATGAGCGAATCAGCACTGGAGAAAATCAGAGTAGCTGTTTCAGATGAAGTGACAAAAACCTATGCACAGACTATGTTTGATTCCATTGCAGAGGCAGGAGACGGCATGGGTGATGCGGCAGATGGTGCAAGTCAGATTGCGGATGGAACAAAAGATTTAGCAGACGGTAATGAAACAATCCGTACGAATCTGGAAACCTTGGCTTCCAGTACCATTACATTTTCGGATGGCAGTGAAACATTGGAAAAGGGCTTAAAAAGCTATGTAGCCGGTGTTGAGCAGGTTCAGGATGGTGCAGTTTCCCTAAAGAGTGGCGCCAAAGAATTATATGATGGCAGTGCGACTTTAAAGGATGGCATCGCAACGTTAAATACTGGTATTACCACACTGGCAGACGGTACCATGCAGTTAAATGACAGCACAGGTACGTTAACCGCTGGTGTAGACAGCTTACTAAAGGGAGCTAATGCTTTAAAGGATGGCACAGTTACATTAAAGGACGGATTAACTACATATACAGATGGAACAGATTCTCTGGCAGATGGTGTGATTGCCTACGTGGCAGGGGAGAAGAAGTTAGCAGCCGGTGCGAAACAGCTATCTGGTTTATCTAAGTTAGGTGACGTTTACACAGGCATTAATCAGTTGTATACATCTGTAGCAGTAGGCACTAAGGAACAAACCTCGCTGGCAGCCGGTACGAAAGCACTAGCAGAGGGAACGAAGAGTCTGGCAGATGGTGCCTCCACTTTAAGCAGTGGCTTAAATGAGATGTACACAACAGTAGAAAAAATGGTAGATAATTTCTCAGAGAGCAATCTGGGAAAAATGGCTGCAAAACTGCAAGAAGCTAAGGCTGGCTTAGGTCAGATAAGCGGCGGAGTAACAGAGCAGATCGTTCCGGGAATCAATCAGGTAAAAGCAGCAGTGAATACAGTGTCGGACGGATTAAACAATGCAGATGCAGTTGTAAGTCAGGTAGCAGCAGGGGCGCAGGCAGTTAATGCGCAGGCAGATGCAGCGATTCAGGCTATAGAGGATTCTGTAGCTGCCGGTGCAATCAGTCAGGATACAGCGGATACCCTAATTGCATCCTTGCAGGCATCTAAGGTAGAACTGCCGGAAAGTGTCACTACACAGATGACGCAGTTACAGACAGCACTGCAGGGTGGCGTTCAGGCATTAGAAAAGGGAGCACAGTTATTAGAAACTGGAGCCCAGACACTTGACAAGGGTGCAGCAGTTGTAGCGGCAGTAGAAGAACAGCTGCCGAATATCTCTACAGATACCTTTGAAACATTACTGGCAGGCTTAGACCAGCTAAATACCGGTGCCAAAACAGTGGCAGGCGGAGCAGCTACTGTGAATACAAATATGCAGACTGTTAGTGCAGGAACTCAAAAGGTAGCAGATGGATTAAAGACATTAAATACTGCAACGGAGAAATTCCCAGAAGCAGGAGAAGGCGTTGATGCATTGTTAAAGGGCTTTGATACGTTATCTGCCAATAATTCCGCACTGAAAAAGGGTGCAAAGGCGTTAAAGAAAGCATCTCCTACTTTAAACAAAGGTATGAGTGACGTCACTACAGGTGCTAAGAAATTAGCGACAGGTGGTAAGACGCTGGCAACAGGTGCGAAGAAGCTGGCAGCCGGTATTACAGCAGTCGATGATGGCGCACAGGCACTGAAGAGTGGCGGTGTTAAACTGTCAGATGGTTCTAAGACATTAAACAGTGGATTAAATACTTTATATACAGGAACGGTAACCTTAAATGACGGACTGACAACATTAGTTTCTAATGATAAAACATTGTTGTCCGGTAGTAAGCAGTTGTCAGAGGGCGCTTCTGCTATTGGAGATGGCGCCCAGAAGTTGGCAGACGGCTCTCAGGAATTAGGTGATGGCATTGATAAGCTGGAGGACGGCAGTAAAGAGCTGGCAGATAAATTAGGTGAAGGCAAGGAAACCTTAGATGATGTAGAGGCAACAGATGCCACCTTGGATATGTTTGCAACTCCGGTTGTATCTGAAGAAACAAAAATTACAGATATGGAAAATAACGGTCATGCAATGTCTGCATACATGATGTCCGTTGCACTGTGGGTAGGTTGTCTGGCATTCTGCCTGATGTACCCATTAACAGAATACAAGGGTAAATTAAAGAATGGATTTGCATGGTGGGCAAGTAAAGCATCCATATTGTTCCCATTATCAATGGGCATGGGTGTACTGATGTTAGCTATGCTTCATATTTTCAATGGTTTTAATCCAGTAGATTGGGGACGTACCATTGTGGTTACCTGTCTGGCATCGTTGGCATTTATGGCAATTATGTACTTCTTTAACGTATGGTTAGGTAAAGTGGGAAGCTTTATTATGTTAATCTTCATGGTTGTACAGTTAGCAGGTGCTGCAGGAACATATCCAATTGAAATCTCCGGTGATTTCGTAGCATCTATTAACAAGTGGCTGCCATTTACTTATACGGTAAATGCATTCCGTGATACTATATCCGGCAGTGGCGATATTACACCGGCAGTACTGGTACTGTGTGGACTGATTGTAGTATTTACATTACTGACAGTTATGATGTTCCAGATTCGTGCAGTCCGTCTTAAGAAGCAGAAACCGTTATTATATAATCTAATTGAAAAAGCGGGTCTTGCATAAAAAGGAAACTTTAAAATACTCCTTGCATATGTTAAAAGGAAAGCATATGCAGGAGTATTTTTTATGGCAAAAATCGTAATAGATGCCGGACATGGTGGGGAAGATCCAGGGGCAGTCTATGCAGGACGAAACGAGAAGGATGATGCGTTAAAGCTGGCACTGGCGGTGGGAGAAATCCTGGAGCAAAATGGCGTAGACGTGGAGTATACAAGAACAACGGATGTATTTAATACCCCATTTGAAAAGGCACAGATGGCAAATCAAGCAAATGCAGATTATTTTGTTTCTATTCATCGGAATGCACTGGAGCCAAATACAGCAGAAGGCGTGGAAACGCTAGTTTATAATGATGCCGGGGTTAAGGCAGATATTGCAAGAGCAATTAATGAAAATCTTTCTGCACTGGGATTTGCCAACAGAGGGGTAATCGAACGACCAAATCTGGTGGTGTTAAAGCGGACGAAGATGCCAGCTGTTTTGGTAGAAGCAGGATTTATAGACAGTGATACAGATAATCAATTATTTGATGAGAAATTTAATGAGATTGCCCAAGGAATAGCAGATGGAATACTGGATACACTGGGAATAGGCATGGAAGGTGTATCTGCAGGTGTGACTGGCTATATGGATACAGAAGAGGATACGACTACATCCGGTGAGCCTGTGCTGTACCGGGTACAGGTAGGGGCTTATGAGAATCAGCGTTATGCAGAATGTGTGGCAAATCGGCTGCAGATGTGTGGCTTCCCGGCATACGTTTTGTATGTGAAGCCATATTATAAGGTGCAGGTAGGTGCCTATGAATATTTGGATAATGCAGTGCGAATGGAACGATGTCTTAGACATGTAGGCTATGATACTTATCTGACAACAGAATAAAAATACGAAAAAAATTGACAGAAACAGGTAAAATGTACTATATTGTTATAAAGACAATAATAGGAGTGAAAAACGACCATGAACTACGGATTTATAAAAGCAGCGGCTGCCACCCCCACAATTCAGGTGGCAGACTGCGTATACAACACAAAAGAGATTTGCAGGCTGATTCAGGAGACCAAAGACAGAGGTGCAAAGCTGGTCGTTTTTCCAGAACTGTGTATCACCGGCTATACGTGCAGCGATTTGTTCTGGCAGAGTCATCTGCTAAACAAGGCAAAGGAAAGTTTATTAACCATAGCAGCATTTACAGAGCATATGGACATTATGGCTGTTGTAGGACTTCCTATCTGCTACGAGAATAAGCTGTACAATGCAGCAGCTGTTGTATTTGACGGAGAGATACTAGGTATTGTCCCTAAGATTCATTTACCCAACTATTCAGAATTTTATGAAGCAAGACATTTTACAAGTGGTATGGACGTTAGTGGAGAGATTACCATTGGCGACCAGGAGATACCCTTTGGAAGCGAGCTTTTATTTCGGGCAGAGAATATGGAGGGCTTTACATTAGGAATCGAAATCTGCGAAGATTTGTGGGTGCCTGACCCACCTAGTATTCATCTGGCATTAAGCGGTGCGACCATTATCGCCAACCCTTCTGCCAGTGATGAGGTGACAGGCAAAGACATTTATCGCACCAGTCTGGTGTCCGGTCAGTCGGCACGTCTGGTGGCAGCTTACATCTACGCAGATGCA
>CAZLTS010000102.1:0-4829 GCA_964562495.1 uncultured Lachnospiraceae bacterium
ACAATATAAAAAAACAGGTGTGGAATATTTTAGAAGAGGTGATGAAATAAAAAAGAGTCGCTTGCGACTCTTTCGCGCCCGAGCGGTGTTGCAAAGCAACAGGTCATGTACGCAATATACACGACCTGTTATATAAAACTATCTTATGCTTCTCTAGAACCAATCGGAACATATGGAACGTGTTCGGCAACACTCCGGTAAGCCGGTCTGATAATCTTGCCTGCATTCATTAACTCTTCCATGCGGTGTGCACTCCAGCCTGTAATACGGGCAATGGCAAACAGAGGTGTAAACAGCTCCGTTGGAAGTCCTAACATGGAATAAACAAAACCACTGTAGAAGTCAACGTTAGCACTAACGCCCTTATAAATATGGCGTTCCTCGGCAATCACCTTAGGTGCTAATTCCTCTACTAAGGAGTAAAGCTTAAATTCCTTCTCCATATGCTTCTCTTCTGATAGGGTTTTTACAAACTTCTTAAAGATGTTAGCACGAGGATCGGAAATGGAATAAACTGCATGACCCATACCATAGATTAAACCAGCATTATCAAATGCCTTCTTATTCAATAAATTCTTTAAATACTGGTAAACCTCAGCTTCATCTTCCCAGTTGGCAATCTGCTTCTTCATATCAGCAAACATCTGTACCACCTTGATATTGGCACCGCCGTGCTTCGGTCCCTTAAGGGAACCAAGGGAAGCAGCTACTGCAGAATATGTATCTGTTCCTGAGGAAGATACAACGTGTGTGGTAAAGGTAGAGTTATTACCACCACCATGTTCTGCATGAAGTACAAGTGCCAAGTCTAATATCTTCGCTTCTAAAGGTGTGTACTGGCTGTCCGGACGTAATAAGTATAAAATGTTTTCAGCAGTAGATAATCCGGGCTGTGGTGTATGGATAATCAAACTGTCACCTTCGTGATAATGACGATATGCCTGATAGCCATAGACAGAAAACAGCGGGAATAGGCTGATTAACTGTACACACTGACGCATTACATTAGGTAAGGATGTATCATCAGCACGATCATCATAAGCATACATAGTAAGTACGCTTCTGGCCAGTGTATTCATCATATCCTGACTGGGTGCTTTCATAATAATATCCCGAACGAAATTAGTAGCTAGTGTACGGAAGTTCGCAAGTAACTGACAGAAATCGTCTAATTCCGTCTTATCAGGTAATTGTCCGGTTAGAAGCAGATAAGTTACCTCTTCAAAACCAAACCGGTCCTCTGACAGAAAACCGTTTACAAGATCTTCAATATCATAACCTCGATAATACAAGTGTCCATCGCAAGGAACTGTTTGACCATCAACGGTTTTATAAGAAACGACATCGCCTATTTCGGTTAGGCCTGCCAGAACACCCTTTCCATTAATGTCGCGAAGACCACGTTTTACATCGTACTTGCCATATAATGCGGGATCAATACCGCAGCCGGCATTACAAATCTCGGTCAGCTTCATAATCTCAGGTGTAATCTTTGAATATGGGTTTTCGCTCACAATAATTCCTCCTTTAAACTATATAATACTAGGTCTATAATAACACAAAGTAAAAGTTAACACAACACAAATGTATTTTAATTCATTAAAAGTTCACAACAGGTGGATGGAAGAATCGATAGGGATTTGACAGAATGTTTGTTGACGAATAGCGAAACGGCATTTATAATGGGAACAGATGTGTGGGAGTTAAGCAATATGGAGATTACGATTTACTATGATTCTATAGAAAAAAATAAGCTTCTGGCATATAAGCAGGCGGGTAAAAGCCCGGGCAGATGTCTTTTGCAATCGGTTATGGAAAGGGAGTATGGTTGGAAAAAGGATTCCTATAAGCTGAAAGAGAATTCTTACGGAAAGCCATACATAGAAGGCACACCCGAGATAACCTTTAGCATAGCAGATACGAAACAGCTGGTTATGGTGGCAGTGGCACAGGGAGGACAGGAGATAGGTCTTGATGCAGAGTGGATGCGGTGTATTCCGGAAGCTTTACAGAGACGGTTTTTCCATAAGGAGGAGCTTGCGTGGATACATGCCTGTGAATCTGTAGAGGCGCAAAACAAGCGGGCGCTGGCTATATGGACTAGAAAGGAAGCATATGGAAAATGGACAGGGAAGGGTATTGCATTCGATATGGGTAATACCAGTACGGTGTCTATGCCTATTTCCCATATGCTGGAAACGAGATGGGAGGAAAACTGGGTGTGGAGCCTGTGCGCAGACACACCATTTACAGTGAAATTAAAACAATGGACTTATTTGAATATATGAGAACAACCAATCAGGAGCAAAATGCCCCTTTAGCCTCCAGACTTCGTCCCACAACACTGGAGGAGGTTGTAGGACAACAGCATATTATTGGTAAGGATAAGCTACTATACCGGGCGATTATGGCAGACAAGCTAAGCTCTATTTTGTTTTACGGACCACCGGGAACAGGAAAGACCACCTTAGCCAAGGTAATTGCTCATACAACAAGTGCACAGTTTACCCAGTTAAATGCCACAGTTGCTGGGAAGAAGGATATGGAAGAGGTAGTTTTGAAGGCGAAGGAATATGCAGGTATGTATGGGAAGAAAACCATTTTATTTGTAGATGAGATTCATCGCTTTCACAAGGGACAGCAGGATTATTTATTGCCTTTTGTAGAGGATGGCACCATAATTTTAATTGGTGCAACAACAGAGAATCCTTATTTTGAAGTAAATAGTGCTTTGATTTCCAGGTCTATTATTTTTGAGCTTAAGCCTTTGGAAAAGGAAGATATTAAAACGCTTCTGATTCGGGCTGTTACAGACAGTCAGAAGGGAATGGGAGCGTATGGTGCAGTGCTGGAGGAAAACGCACTGGAATTTTTAAGTGATATCTCTAATGGAGATGCAAGACAGGCATTAAATGCCATTGAACTAGGAATTTTAACAACTGCCCCTAGTGCAGATGGGAAGATTCATATTACAGAAGAAGTGGCGCAGCAGTGTGTGCAAAAGAGAGTGCTGCGATACGATAAGGACGGAGATAATCATTATGACGTAATTTCTGCATTTATTAAAAGTATGCGGGGCTCAGATCCCGATGCAGCCATTTATTATCTGGCACGCATGTTGTATGCAGGAGAGAGTGTTGATTTTATTGCCAGACGTGTGATGATTTGTGCAGCAGAGGATGTGGGAAATGCGGATCCTCAGGCACTGCAGGTGGCAGTGGCAGCAGCACAGGCAGTCCATCAGCTTGGTATGCCGGAGGCTAGGATTCCACTGGCACAGGCAGTTACTTATGTAGCATCAGCCCCTAAGAGCAATGCAGCCTACGTAGCCATTGATCAGGCATTAGAGCTGGTGCGCAGCACGAAAACCATGCCGGTACCTGCCCATTTGCAGGATGCCCACTATAAGGGGGCTGGCAAGTTAGGTCATGGAGTGGGTTATTTATATGCCCACGATTACCCCAACCATTATGTAAAACAGCAGTATTTGCCAGATGGACTGACAGAGGAGCAGTTTTACATTCCTACAGAGAATGGCTATGAGCATACCATTAAGAAGCATTTGGAATGGTTAAAAAAATAAAAGTACAAATAGGGAATCGCTTGTCAAAATATGAATAATCGTGTATACTTTAATGATGAATAAAAATCGTACTTGAAGACACATAGAGGAGAAAGACATTGCAGCGTACAATTAATCAGTTATCTATGGGCAAAATAGAATACGAGAAGCCTGAAATTTCCATTTCTGTAGCAGCAGTCGAGGAACGGGTGGAAGCGGGGAAGGTTTATGAAGGATACTTTACCATTTCCAGCACCAATGGTCTTGTTGTGCAGGGAAATCTATATGGCAGTAATGCCCGGATTCACTTACTGGATCCGGTTATTTCTGGTACGGAGATTCAGGTAAAGTTTGAAGTGGATACTGTAGGATTGATGAGCGGCAGTGTTTATGAGGGACAGATTTATTTTATTTCCAATGGCGGAGAATTTGTAGTACCCATTACGCTAACCATGTTGGAGTGCGTAATTGACAGTTCATTAGGTAAGATTGAGAATTATTTTCACTTTGCCAATCTGGTGCAGACCAACTATGAGGAGGCACTTCACCTGTTTACTTCGCCGGACTTTAACCGTATTATTGAACGAAATGATTTACAGCATCTTGGAATCTATGAGGGGTTACGTCATAGCGTGGATAAGCAGCTTGCCATGGAGGAATTTTTAATCTCTATACATAAGAAGAAGCCAGTGAGTTTGTCCTTAGACAAAGATAGCGTTGCCTATACGGATTTGAAGGATAATTACAAGGATGTCCTTGTTTTGTCCAGAAGCAGCTGGGGCTATGTGAATGTAACAGTTACTGCAGAGGGTAATTTCATAAGCATTATGAAGCACAAAATTAGTCAGGATGATTTTGCAGGTAATCGTTTGGAATTCTCTTATTTTATAGATGTGGCTAAGCTTCGCAAGGGACATAATTTTGGTAAAATCGTTTTTCGCAGCTATGACCAGGAGCTGGTGCTTGATGTAGTAGTACATCAGAACGTGGAGGACCGCCGGGTACGAGAAGCAGTTGTAAGGAATATTGTAAGTGCCAATGAATTGTATCTGAAGTTCCGCATGAAGCAGTGTAATATTACAACCTGGACGCAGGAAACACTGGGTTATATGAACAGTATTAACCGTCTGGATGAAACTATGCTGTGGCCTTATTTGGTAAAAGCCCAGGTGTTACTGAGCATGGATAGAACAGAGGAGGCAACCTGGCTTCTTGATAATTTTATGAAGAAGCAGTTTCATGACGCCGCTGATCAGTTGGATTTATA
>CAZLTS010000103.1:0-4790 GCA_964562495.1 uncultured Lachnospiraceae bacterium
AAGTTCTACTATGGTGTTAAGGGTACTTCTTTAGAGGATGCAGATGCCAAGTCAGAAGCCTTAGGTAAGGAAATACTGGCAATGATTAACGCTATGCTGTAAGCATGGACAGAAAGTAGAGGAAGCCATTTGTCAAAAGAGATTGTATGGAAAGACCGAAAGAGACCCATCTTCGGACTGCCCCTGTCTTTTACCAGATATGAGCTGACAGACGAGAAGCTATATGTACATACTGGGCTGTTTCGGACGAATGAAGAAGAAGTCCGTCTGTATCGAATCTTAGATTTGTCCTTGCGGCGCAGCTTCTGGGACCGCATATGCGGAGTAGGCACCATACATTGCTGTACTGCAGATAAATCCACACCGGAGCTTGACATTAAGCATGTTAAGTATTGCCGGGACGTGAAGGAGAAGTTGTCTGACATGGTGGAGAAGCAGCGTATGGAGAAGCGGGTAGCCAGTCGGGAATTCATGGTGGACCATGGAGATGGAGATACACTGGACGATTCGGATTTATTCTAATTGGTTATAAAATAAGAGAACAGAAACTTTAAGGCAAACCTGATAAAGTTTCTGTTCTTTTTTTTGCACTGCCGCATATATTGATATAAGAAGCAGGCGATTGCGAAACAATTCCCATATGGGTGGCGAGCCTGCTATAGAATATTAGAAAGGCGAGCAACATGATAGAATTAAAGAAACAAAATGTGCATATGAACCAGTTGAAGTTACAGAAAACCACACAGATTTCCGTAGATGAGGATGTCATTCTGCCGGAGGTAAAGCCGGATATGACTACTTTAATTGTGAATCAAGGTGACGTGGAGATTACATCGGCGACTTCCCAGACAGGGAAACTATTGATTAAGGGAAAGCTGTTATACAGCTTTTTATATAATGGACCAGAGGGTTTACATAGTGTGCAGGGGGAATGTACCTTAGAGGATACCATAAATCTGGAGGGCGCTAGTCAGGGAGATTCTATTAGTCTGGACTGGGATTTGGAGGATTTGCAGATTGCACCTGTGAATGAGAGAAAATACAGTGTGAAGGCGGTGATTACGTTACAGATTGCCATGGAGCAGCTAACGGATCAGGAAACAGCCACAGATTTAACGCAGACGGATTTGGAGTATGAGAAGAAGCCGTTAGAGGTAACGGAAATCGTTGTGCAGAAAAAGGACATTTACCGAATCAAAGATGAAATCGAGCTGGGAGAAAATAAACCGGACATTGGGCAGATTCTATGGGAGAGTGTTACGGTGCAGGGATTAGAGAATCGGCTGCTGGCGGATCAGATTGCAGTAAGTGGGGAGTTGGTTGTGTTTATTATGTATCAGCCTTCAGGGATAAGGCTGCCCATGCAATGGTTGGAAACTACCATTCCCTTTCGAGGAATGATAGAAGTAGATGGCTGCAGTGAAGAGATGATTCCACAGATTGCTGTTCGGCTGGGACATAAGCAGATAGAGCCGAAAGCGGACAATGATGGGGAACTGCGTATCTTTTCGTTAGATGCAGTGCTGGATTTAGATATTAAGATTTATCAGGAAATTCATATTGAGATTCTCAGTGATTTGTATAGTACAAAACAGTTGGTAGAGCCTGTGCGCCAGGATGGACATTATGAGAGCCTGCTTGTGAAAAACGGCTCGAAATGCAAGCTGCAAAAGCGGCTGTCTGTGGCCGAGGAGGCTGTGCAGATTATGCAGATTTGCAATGTAAAGGGGATACCGAAGGTGGAAGAAATCACAGTAGTGGAGGATGGCCTTCAGGTAGAGGGAATTTTGGCAGCTACTGTGCTTTATATATCAGGCAATGATGAGAATCCATTACAGTCAGTGGAGAAGATCATTCCATTTTCCTACACCATTACAGTACCGGGAATCGCCAAGGACAGTGTATATTTCCTGCACCCCGGCATGGAATCCATTACCGCCAATATGATTTCAATGGATGAGATGGAAATTCGTGGAGTGGTATCTTTGGATACCTTAGTATTTAGTCAGGTTACAGAAGCAGTCATTACAGATGTAACACAGCGGGAATTTGATTTGGAGCAAATGGAGGAGCTGCCTTGTATCGTAGGACATCGGGTGCAGGGAGGTGAGTCCTTGTGGGAAATCGCCAAGGCTAATTTTACGAAAATCAAGACAATTATGGAAATAAATGGCCTTACTTCTGAAAAAGTTGAACCCGGACAGAAAATTATAATTGTAAAAGAAGCATACTCTATGGTAAAATGACTTAAAATAATCCATGGAGAGTAAATATTATGGAAGATACAACCATTACAATAGATGCCTGTGGCAAGATTAATCTGGGACTGGACGTGGTACGTAAACGAGAGGATGGCTACCATGAACTGGATATGGTTATGCAGACCGTTGGTCTGTATGACACTTTGACCTTTACTAAGGTAGAAGAGAAGAAAATTGTGTTAACGTCTAAGAGCCGGGGGATTCCTGTGGACCAGCGTAATCTGGTTTACAAGGCGGCACAGCTTATGATGGACACCTATGGGCTGGAGGGCGGAATCCACATTGATATTAAGAAACGGATTCCTGTTGCAGCCGGCATGGCAGGAGGCAGTTCAGATTGTGCTGCAACTATTAAGGCTATGAACCAATTATGGAACTTAAATCTGTCTGTAGAGGATATGCAGCACATTGGGGTGAAGCTGGGGGCAGATGTTCCTTACTGTATTATAGGCGGCACAGCGCGGGCACAGGGAATCGGTGATATTTTAACTCCATTACCAGATGCACCCTGGTGCTATATTCTGTTGGTAAAACCACCTATTCGGGTTTCCACCAGATTCGTGTATGGGAATCTGCGTGCCAATGAGCTGACACAGCACCCGGATATGAACGGTGTAGTGGCAGCCATTGAAGAAGGTAATGTATTTAAAATGGCAAAAAAAATAGAAAATGTACTGGAAACAGTTACCATTCCGGCACATCCGGAGATTGCAGAGATTAAAACACGTCTGCAGCAGCTAGGCGCTATCAAGGCTTTAATGAGTGGCAGCGGTCCTACTGTATTTGGTGTTTTTACAAATGGACGGAAGGCGCGGCAGGCATGTATGCAGCTACGGGAGGAAATTCCCAGTCATCTGGTATTTTTAACCCGCGCCGTAGGAGAGGATAAGAGACGATGAAAGATTTCATGACAGACATGGACGAATTTTTACCTTTGCGGGATGTTGTATTTAACACCCTGCGGGATGCCATATTACGAGGAGAACTTGAACCGGGACAGCGGCTTTTAGAGATACAACTGGCGAAGAAGCTGGGTGTAAGCAGAACCCCCATTCGAGAAGCTATTCGGAAGCTGGAGCTGGAAGGTCTGGTTTCCATGATTCCCAGAAAGGGCGCAATCGTAGCCAGCATCACCCAAGAGGATTTGCGGGATGTGCTGGAGGTAAGAACTGTGCTGGAAAGTCTGGCTGTAGAACTGGCATGTCAGAAGCGTACCGAAGAAGATTTGGATGCACTAAGGCTTGCCGAAGTAGGATTTCGTAAAGAAATTAATTCTAACAGCCCCACAATGATTGCAACAAAAGACGCTGCATTTCACGATGTCATCTACAAAATGACCGGAAATCAGCGCCTGATTCAGATACTGAATAACTTGCGGGAGCAGATGTACCGCTACCGTCTGGAGTATATTAAAGATGAGGCGAAGCGACTTGTACTGGTCAAGGAACACAGCGAAATCGTAGATGCCATTAAACGCCGGGATGAAAAAACGGCGAAGGAAGTTATCGTTAAACATATTATTAACCAGAAAGCAACCATTATGGAAAATCTAAAAAAATAGGTCATTGAGGAATGTCAGATACCGGAAACGAAACGTAACCTCCGGCTCTGACATTTCTTCGTCTTCCACCCCGTTTGTATCCTCTGGGTATATTACGGAGAAAGCATTGCTGCCCACAATCCGTTCCAGATTCTCCTTGGCATAATCCGGTAGAAATCCTGTTTCTGTATCAATGAAACACAGCGTTGGATACATAACACACCACCAGTTTTTACCGTCACCATCCCCTAAGACGATCCGGTATGCCCGGTAATTACCTGCCGGAAATACGGCATCTCCATATAGCTTCACAGGAAAATAACAGGTAGTCATTTTCGCAGACACACCATAAGTAAACCCCTCTTCTTCCAGAATCTCTTTTGCAATGTCAACAATCTCCTTTGTATGAGCTGTCAGAAAATCCTCCGCCTCCTGTCTGGAGGCAAAGTCACCTCCTGTTTCCTTTACATAAGACACAACGGCATCTTTAATCTTAAGCTTCACAGCCTGGTCTGCTTCACTGTCACTATTGGCAATGACGTGGAAGCGGATAATTTTATCTGCAATCTGTGATGCCGCCTCACTGGACGACAACATATCAGAACCATAAGTATTGTAGCTTGCAGCAAGCCCAAATGTAAGTACGATTGCCACCAATATGCAGATGGCATATGCAGTCTTTTTCCTATCTTTCAACTGAATTTACCTCCAAATAATTTTAAATTGGCGTTTGCGAAACGCCTTCCTTATTGGTGATTGGGAAGGGGAACGGCGCAGGCAGCATCAATTTTAGTGCGAATTAAAAAATGTGTCTAAATTCTTAAAAGTGTCAGGCTGGCTGATGCTTGCTGTTTTTCTATCACTTCGACAGGCGCAGAGGTTGTGTCCGCATGTGGGAGAATTTTAAAGGAAACTTTCTAGCACTTCTATAGGGACAGGCAGTTGCAAAATCTCGATTAAGCCCTGCTTCGGCAACTCGCTTTGCTCAA
>CAZLTS010000104.1:0-4715 GCA_964562495.1 uncultured Lachnospiraceae bacterium
TAACATTAGACGCTGAAGGCAAGATTGATTTCGATGATAAGAGCGTAACAGAGAATACACGTGTTTCTTATCCAATTAACCACATTGACAACATTGTACGTCCTGTTTCTTCTGCACCGGCAGCTAAGGAAGTTATTTTCCTTTCCGCAGATGCATTCGGCGTACTTCCTCCGGTATCTATTTTAACACCAGAGCAGACACAGTATTATTTCTTGTCTGGTTTCACAGCTAAGTTAGCTGGTACAGAGCGTGGTATTACAGAGCCTACACCTACATTCTCTGCATGCTTCGGACAGGCATTCTTAGAGTTACGTCCTACAAAGTATGCTGAAGAATTAGTTAAGAAGATGGAAGCAAACGGTGCTAAGGCATATTTAGTTAACACAGGCTGGAATGGTACTGGCAAGCGTATCTCCATTAAGGATACTCGTGGTATCATCGACGCTATCTTAAATGGTGACATCTTAAAGGCACCTACTAAGAAGATTCCTCACTTCAACTTTGAGGTTCCTACAGAATTACCAGGTGTAGATCCTGCGATTTTAGACCCTCGTGACACATATGCAGATGCTGCAGAGTGGGAAGCTAAGGCTAAGGATTTAGCACAGAGATTCGTTAAGAACTTTGCTAAGTACGAAGGCAACGAAGCTGGTAAGGCTTTAGTTGCAGCTGGTCCTCAGGAATAAGTCATATATTGATTTAGTAAGTAATTAAATGAAGCTTTTGCCTCGCAGGTTAACACTGGAGGCAGGAGCTTCTTTAAAAAATAATAAAAAAGTGTTTGACAAATATGTATATGTCTGGTATACTTCTTTTCGTTGTGATGAACACAACAGCATACTGGCCCTTCGCCAAATGGTAAGGCAACGGACTCTGACTCCGTCATTGTAAAGGTTCGAATCCTTTAGGGCCAGCTTTTTCACTTATAATTGTTCATATTGGCCCTTCGCCAAATGGTAAGGCAACGGACTCTGACTCCGTCATTGTAAAGGTTCGAATCCTTTAGGGCCAGTTAATTAAAAAATCAGTGATTGATGTCACTGGTTTTTTTGTTTAATAGAAAATTGCATTTCCTATTAAACAAAAAACTTTAGGAAAGGCGGTAATGCAGATGAAATACGTGTTTGGTGTGGATATTGGTGGAACTACAGTGAAATTGGGATGCTTTCGTGACGCAGGAGAACTGATGGATAAATGGGAGATTCCCACGAATACCAAGGAAAATGGTGTACACATATTAGAAGACGTGGCAGATAGTATTCTTACTTATATGAGGACGCAGAATATGGAACACAGCCAGGTGTCAGGTGTCGGTGTAGGTGTGCCGGGACCAGTACTGGCAGATGGTACAGTAAACAAATGTATTAATCTGGGCTGGGGTGTATTTCGTGTTAGTGAGACATTAGAAGCATTACTTTCGCTTCCGGTAAAGGTGGGAAATGATGCTACGGTTGCTACATTGGGAGAAATGTGGCAAGGCGGCGGACAAGGCTTTGCCAACGTAGTTATGTTGACGCTAGGAACTGGTGTAGGCGGCGGCGTGGTAATTGATGGCAATATCGTCTATGGAACAACAGGTGCAGCAGGAGAAGTTGGGCATATGTGTGTAAATCCAGAAGAACTGACGCAGTGCAATTGTGGAAATGCCGGTTGCCTGGAACAGTATGCTTCGGCTACGGGCATTGTTAACATGGCAAGAAAGGTACTGGATACAACCCAACAGCCATCAGCACTTCGTAAGCTGGAAGGGGACAAGCAAACCATTACGGCAAAAGATATCTTTGATTGTGCCAGAAATAAGGATGCACTGGCAGAGGCACTTGTTTTAAAGTATAACAATTATTTAGGTCTGGCATGCTCTTATATTGGTGCTGTAGTAAATCCAGAGGTCTTTGTTATAGGCGGAGGTGTTTCTAAGGCAGGCGATATTTTGCTTAAGGGTGTGGCAGAGGCTTACGACAGATATGTGTTTCATGCTTGTAGAAATGCACAGTTTCGCTTAGCTACACTAGGAAATGATGCCGGCATATATGGCGCAGCAAAAATGATATTGTCTGCTTCGACCCAGTAAGATGATTTTGCGTTTATGAAAAATTGTAAATCGCTTGTCTTTCCTATACAAATAGTGTAAAATAGAAAAGGTTAAGGAGGCAGACCAATGGAATTTACCTATGACACATGTGTGAATTATTTGTTAGACATTCCCAGATTTTCAAAAAAGACATCTGCAGATAATCTAACTGCACTACTGGCACGTTTGGGGAATCCCCAGCTAAGTTTTCAGGCAGTTCATGTGGCAGGTACCAATGGAAAAGGTTCTGTGTGTGCCTATATCGCTTCTGTTTTACAACATGCCGGATATAAAACAGGATTGTTTACTTCACCCCATTTGGTGAAGGTAAATGAACGAATCCGTATAGACGGTATACCTGTATCAGATGAACAGTTTTTGGAAAGCTTTTTACAGATGAAAAAAGAGATGGATACTATGGCGGAAGCCGGACATGCCCATCCTTCTTTTTTTGAGTGCATGTTTGTACTGGCCATGCTGTGCTTTCAGAAGGCAGGCGTTTCCTATGGCGTTTTAGAAACCGGATTAGGAGGCAGGCTGGATGCGACCAATTGTATCCAGAAGCCGAAGCTTACTGTGATTACACCCATTGCGTTGGATCACACAGAGATTCTGGGAGATACCATAGCGCAGATTGCAGGGGAAAAGGGTGGCATAATAAAGCCCGGCGTTCCTCTGGTGTATGATGATGAACAGCCGGAAGCATCCCAGGTGTTTCAAGAGATTGCTGACAGGCTGGGAAATAAGAAAGCACTGCTGCATCCTGTGGGGCTTACAGATTATAAAATTATAAAAAAAACAGACAAAGATATTGATTTTTATTGTTGTAATGGGTATTATGAAGGAAGTGTTTTTACTGTACCCTTTATGGCTACATATCAGTGCTTAAATGCAAGACTGGCTGTGGCAGCCATAGAGCAGCTTTTACCTAAGCTTGACTATAGCATTGTATATGAAGGCATCAGGCATACCCACTGGGAAGGCAGAATGGAACAGGTTTTACCGGGTGTATTCTTTGATGGTGGTCATAATCTAAATGGAATCCAGGCACTTATGGATACGGTCGCAGAGATGCCGGGAACGAAGATTTTACTTTTTTCTGTGGTACAGGAAAAAAACTATGGGGAAATGATACGTTGCATATGTAATGGGAGCCCTTGGAAAGAGATTATTCTGACAGCAGTTCCCAATGGACGTAGGTTAGAACCTGAGCTTTTAATGCAGCATTTTAAACAGTATACAGATACACCGATTCAGATTATAGAAGATTACAGGGCAGCATATGTACAGGCATTACGCAAAAAAGCAGATGCAGATGTGTTGATTTGTACAGGCTCTTTGTATTTAATCGGTGCATTGAAGGAGATAGATAAGGGAGACACGCTATGATTAATTTTGATGAGGAAATTAAGAAATTTCATCCAAGTCTTGAAATTGAAGACGCAGAAGATGTGATTTATAACAATTCTACTACTGATATGACGGATATTTTAATTGCAATGATGGAAGAAATGAAGGAAAACTAAACTATGCAGTGTTTTAAATGTGGGAGTACATTAACAGAAAGCGATTTCTGCAGTAATTGCGGAACGAAGATTACGACTTATCGAAAGATAATATATATGTCCAATACGTTTTACAATCTTGGTTTGATGAAGGCACAGAACCGGGATTTAACGGGCGCAGCGGAAGAGCTTGAGCGCAGCCTTAAGCTAAATAAGCGAAATACCAAGGCAAGGAATTTGTTGGGACTGGTTTATTATGAAATGGGAGAAACAGTGCAGGCATTGTCAGAATGGGTACTGAGCCAGAACTTTGATCCTAATAACAACATAGCTAATGTCTATATGCGCAAGATTCAGTCTAGTGGAAACCGGATTGAGGAAACAAAACGGAATATTGAGAATTTTAATACGGCACTAAAGCTGGCACAAAAAGGGGTATATGACATTGCTTTGATTCAGCTTAAGAAGGTAGTCAACCAGAATCCTAAGCTGATTAAGGGAAGACAGCTGTTAGCACTGCTTTTTATGAGGGCAGAGCAGTATGAACGGGCAAGACGGGAGCTAAAACAGGCACTTGCCATTGACCAGTGTAATCCACTGACGCTGCGATATTTGCGGGAAGTAGAGGAATTGATTGGACGGGAGAAAAAGAGCTCGGATAAGAAATTAAATGATCCTTTACTAGACCGGAAGGCACTAAGCGGGGATGCTGTTATTGTACCGCCGCACCCGTTTAGAGAGGTTACCAATGGAGCAGTTACCATATTAAATGTAGTCATTGGACTGGTACTGGGTGCACTTGCCATGTATTTTCTGGTAACGCCTATTAAGGTACAGAACGAGGTGGATAAGAATAACGATTTAGTACTTACCTATAATCAGAAGCTTGCCATTAAGAATTCTAGTATTTCCGAACTGGAACGTCAGGTAGAGTCCTTAACTGAGGAGAAGGAAACTCTGGAAACGAAGCTGGAGAAATCTACCAATACAAAGGAAAGTGTTTTAAATAATTATAATTATTTAATTAGTGCATTGTCAGCAACTATAGATGAAGATGTAGATACAGCGGCGGAAAATCTGGAAAAGATTAACAGTAAGACGAAGATGAATTCAGACGTATTCGATGCTGTCTATAAGAG
>CAZLTS010000105.1:0-4682 GCA_964562495.1 uncultured Lachnospiraceae bacterium
TTTAATACTACAGTATCATTGTCCTTAACCTGATTTAATAAATCAGGGATACTAAGCACTGCCGGAATCTCCAATGCCCGAGCTAAAATAGCCGAATGGGAGGTTTTGCCTCCTACCTCTGTTAAAATACCAGCTACATTTTCCTTTACAATGGAAGCAGTCATAGATGGTGTTAAATCTCTGGCAACTAACACTGTTCCTGGTGCTACAGCCGCAATATCCACTTCCTCAATACCCAATAAAATCTTTAACAGTCTGGTTTTTACATCCCCGATATCAGAAGAACGCTGCTGCATCAGCTCATCTGGAATGGCTGCAAACATAGCTGCATAATTATCACAAACTGTTTTCACAGCTTCCTCTGCACAGTTTCCTGCCTGAATACTGGCTGTAATCTCATCGGTAATCATAGGGTCACTAATAATTAAAATATGCCCTTCAATAATTTCTGCTTCTGCATTACCTACATTTTCCCTGACATTCTCCGCCAGCTTCTGGGTATACACTGTAAATTTTAAAATAGCATCCTGCAACCGCTTAATCTCAGCTTCTGTATCCTCCGGCGGCTGATTTACATATTCAATTGTATGTTCCTTAAGTACGACAATTTTGCCGATTCCTATTCCCTTAGAAGCTCCAATACCAGTCAATTTAACACTTCCTCCTTATTCCCCGAAGTTATCTGCTACAAGGCTCTCAATCTTCGCAAG
Organism: uncultured Lachnospiraceae bacterium; assembly: GCA_964562495.1. Taxonomy (GTDB): domain Bacteria; phylum Bacillota; class Clostridia; order Lachnospirales; family Lachnospiraceae; genus CANQSA01. The sequence goes on from CAZLTS010000105.1 coordinate 711, forward strand.
TGCCTCTGCTTCATCCTCTCCATCGCATACAAACTCAACCTCTGCACCACACTTAATGCACGCAGCCATAACCATCATAATACTCTTGGCATTATAATCCCTGCCGTTATACTTAATGGTAACTGCTGACTTAAATGCTGCCAGCTCCTTCGTTAACAGACCAGCCGGTCTCATATGAAGTCCCTGTGCATTTGTAATTGTAATTACTTTTGAAATCATGTTAATCCTCCATTCTGATTTACTCTGTCTTCGGTTTCTTTAACACTGCCAGCAAAAGCATACCCACTACGGAGCCAACCACTAATGCTGCCAAATATCCTAATACATTTTCAACTACAGGGAATACGAAAATTCCACCATGGGGTGCCCGCAGCTCACAGCCAAATGCCATAGACAACGCACCTGCCACTGCCGAACCAGCAATACAAGACGGCAGTACATGTAACGGATCTGCTGCTGCAAAAGGAATAGCACCTTCTGTAATAAAGCAAAGTCCCATAATATAGTTAACCGGACCAGATTTACGCTCATTTGCTGTAAAACGATTGCCAAAAAATGTAGTTGCCAGTGCAATGGCAATGGGTGGAATCATACCGCCTACCATAACTGCTGCCATAATATCGTAGTTGCCACTGGCAATCGCCGCAGTACCAAATACATACGCCGCCTTATTAAATGGGCCACCCATATCAATAGACATCATACCGCCTAATACAGCTCCCAGTAAAATCTTACTGCTGCTTCCCATAGAATCTAAGAAATTCGTAAGTCCTGTATTAATCCATGCCATAATGGGATCAATGGCACACATAACAATACCAATCAATAAAATACCAACCAGCGGATAAATCAGCACAGGCTTAATACCCTCTAAGCTCTCCGGTAATTTCTCACACAGCTTCCGAATACCCAGTACCAGATAACCAGCTACAAAACCTGCTAATAACGCACCCAGGAAACCGCCGGATATACAATCATCTGCATTTAAATTCGTAAAGGTATAACGAATTTTTGCAATATAACGACCTACAATACCAACTGCTAAGCCCGGCCGGTCAGCAATACTCATGGCAATAAAGCCTGCCAGAATCGGCAGCATGAAATCAAAGGCAACACCACCCACCGTTTTAAAGAAAGCCGCTACCGGTGTATTCATACCGAAGTTGCTTGGGTCAATTTCGTAATCATCTAATAAGAATGCCAATGCAATTAAAATACCACCACCGATAACGAAGGGAAGCATATGGGATACACCATTCATAAGATGCTTATAAATAGTATGACCGATACCCTCTTTTTCCTCTCCGCTCTCTGCACTCTGTCCGCCGGCATGGTGATAAACCGGTACATCTCCTGCAATAACACGTTCAATCAATTCCTGTGGCTTATGAATACCATCTGCTACCTTAGTAATCAATACCCGTTTACCATCAAATCGTGCCATTTCCACATTCTTATCTGCTGCAATAATAATACCGTCTGCCGCATCAATTTCTTCTTTCGTCAGCACATTTTTTGCTCCGCCGGAGCCGTTTGTTTCTGCCTTTAGTGGATAGCCTAGCTCTTTGCCCTTCATCTCTAGTGCCTCTGCTGCCATGAAGGTATGGGCAATTCCTGTTGGGCAGGCAGTAACTGCTAAAACCCGATAGCCTTCTGCTGTCTTAGGTACCTCTGCTGCCTCCACCGCTTCTGTCATAGGAGACGCAAATTCCTCTGGGAATCGTTCCTTTTCCTGTTCATCGATTACATTTAAAAAAGCCTCTGCATCTTTTGCCGCTAACAGCTTCTCCCGAAATTCCGGGTTCATTAACAGCGTAGTCAATCTGGATAATACCTCCAGATGGACATCTCCGCCATCCTCTGGTGCCGCAATCATAAAGAATAACTTAGAAACCATGCCGTCCATAGAATCATAATTCACACCGTTTGGTACGGTCATAGCGGCAACTGCCGGTTTCAAAACAGCCTTATTCTTCGCATGGGGAATCGCTATGCCTTCACCAATGGCTGTAGTACCTAATGCTTCTCTGTCTAAAATTCCCTGCTTATAAACAACTGCATCGGAAATATTACCGGCCTTTTCATGTAAGGAAACCAATACGTCAATGGCATTTTCTTTACCGGTTGCTCTTACCCCAAGCATAATGCTGGCAGGGGAGATTAAATCTGTAATCTTCATGTGTGTCTGCTCCTTTCTACTGCATAATTCGCTTTTCGCTGCTTACTACAATGTACTCTTTAATTCCATAACCAATTCTTTTTCAGCCAGCCCTTCTGAAAATGCCGTAGCACTTCCTGCTGCTGTCCCCATTTTTAATGCTTCCTCATAGCTTCCACTTTCCAGATAACCAGCCAGAAAACCAGCTACCATAGAATCACCAGCGCCTACTGAGTTCTTCACAGTTCCCTTCGGTACACCAATGGTATAAACCCGACCATATTCATCTACCAGAATCGCTCCGTCCCCAGCTCTTGAAATCAGAACATTCCTTGCGCCTAATGCCTGTAGCTTCTTCGCATAGGTTACAATTTCTTCTTCTGTTTTCAGTGTTACCCCAAACATCTCTCCTAATTCAATGCTGTTTGGTTTAATTAAGAAGGGATGAAACTTCAAAACATTTTTCAGCAAATCTTTCGTAGCATCGACCACCACCTGGATTCCTCGAATCGCCAGACGTTCTGTAATCCGTTCATAAATATCATCTGGCAAACAGGCCGGAATACTACCTGCCAACACAAGAATATCTCCCAGCTTCAACCGGTCTAATTTCTTGTAGAGTGCTGAAACATCTGCTTCTTCAATCTTTGGTCCTGTTCCATTGATTTCTGTTTCCTCTTCTGATTTCAGCTTTACATTAATTCTGGTCATGCCATTGGCAAGATGGATAAAATCTGTACGGATTCCCTGATTTATCAGTCCCTCCTCCATGGCCTGACCGGTAAAGCCTGCTAAAAACCCAAGGGCTACATTTTCCACGCCTAAGTTACTCAGTACCCAGGAAACATTAATGCCCTTTCCCCCATAGTAAACAGCCTCTTTGGAAGTACGGTTGACTTCTCCCAGAGTCAGTTTACCAACATGCACCACATAATCCAGTGCCGGATTAAATGTTACTGTGTAAATCACTGCTTTGCCTCCTTTACCCTAGAATTTCTTTTAACACCATCCGTTCTCTGTACTTTGCATTCACACCACCATCTGTAATGACTGCACACTGATTTAATTCCCCGAAGGTTACAGCTGCATACTTATCAAACTTCGTATGATCTGCCAGCATATACCGGATGTAGCTACGTTCAATGGCTGTCTGTTTCAAAACTCCTTCATCTACGTCTACCGTAGTAAACCCCTGTTCTAAGGAAATTCCATTTGTTCCCAGAAATGCTTTCGTAAAGTTAAAGTGCTTCAAGTTCTCTATCGCCATACTGCCAATAATAGCTTCTGTAGAACGCTTCATCTCACCGCCTAGCACAATTACCTTGCACCCCTTTGCCATAAGCTTTCTGGCATGAAGCAGACCATTTGTTACAAAGGTAGCCTTAGTCTCCTGAATGTAATCAAGCATCTTAGAAGTAGTCGTTCCCGCATCCATGTAAATAAAGTCATCGTCAGATATAAGATTCGCTGCATATCGTCCGATAATCGCTTTCTCATGGGTGTTTAACTGTTCCTTCTTCTTAACCGCTGCTTCTTTTGCCATAAAATGGTTACTTTGCAGTGCAGTTGCTCCGCCATGTACCCGACTTAGCTTTCCCATCTCGTCAAGCACTGCTAAATCCCGCCGTATGGTAGATTCGGATGCTTGGAAAATGTCAGTTAGCTCAACTACTGTTACAGCACCTTTCTGGGCAATTAATTTTAGAATCTCCTGTTGGCGTTCCTGTGTCAGCATTTCTTATTCCTCCGCACTGTTCCTCATTCCGCAGACGCTTGCGTCGAGGAGCTCACGAGAAAGCTGCGCATGCAGTTTC
>CAZLTS010000106.1:0-4680 GCA_964562495.1 uncultured Lachnospiraceae bacterium
CCTGTTAGTTTCTCCATGGGTTTCCCTAAAGAATATGAAGAAAATGGAGAAAAAACTGGGGATTCCTTATTTGCATTACCCCACCTTACCGATTGGCGCTTTTGAAACAAGCAAATTCTTACGGGAGGTTGGAAAATTCGCCGGCGTGGAAGAAGCCACAGTGGAACGTGTGATTAATGAACACGAAGATTATTACTACTACCTGATTGAACGGTATGCAGACCTGTTTTTGGAAAACCGAGTGATTAATAAGCAGTTTTCTGTGGTTGCAGATGCACAGTATACCCTTGCCATTACTAAGTTTTTAGCAAATGATCTGGGACTGGTGCCTGCAAAGCAGTTTATTGTAGATGACACACCTAAGGAATTTAGAGCAGCCATCACAGAAGAATTTACGAAGTTAAATTATGGCTTAAAAGCAGACGTAGTTTTTGAAACAGACAGCTATAAGATTCACGAAGCAATTAAGGAGCATGATTATCATGGCTACCCATTAATTCTGGGCAGCTATTATGATAAGGAGCTGACAGAGCAGCTAAAGGGAAATTATTTAAATATTGCATGGCCGGTTCAAGATAAGGTTGTATTAGACGATTTCTATGCAGGTTATACTGGCGGAATCCGGTTAATTGAGGATATTTACACAGTTGCTGTTTCTCGATTTAACTAAATATATTTAAAAAAGGCGGAATGGAGAATAAATTATGTCTTATAAAATAGCAGTGGCGTCATCAGATGGTGTTTCCATTGATTTAAGCTTTGGCGCTGCATTTTCATTTCATATTTATCAGGTGGACGGAAATAACTACGAGTTTCTGGAAAAACGAGAATATATTCTTCCAGAGGATGCACAGGTTGGGCTGTCAGCCGATGAGGGAACCTGCGGGGAAGGTACCCAATGCGAAAAGGGACAGGCAAGCAGCTGTGGAAACGGTGGCGGCTGTGGAAATGGAAAAGGTACATTTCCCAAGGTAGAACTTTTGCGGGACTGCAGATGTATTGTCTGTTCAAAAATCGGATTTCAGGTACAGAAGCAGTTGGAGCGGCTGGCAATTGCTAGCTTCGATGTGGACTGTACTGTGGAGGAAGCATTAACGAAGATTTCAGCTTATTTGAATAAGCTGGATCATCATCAGTCCTTACGAGGATTTAGTGACAACACAAATCGGTGATAAGAAAAATCTATCAATAGTAATAAGAAATATGAATTAGCAAGTTTTGGAAAAGCATGGTACAATTCTTTTCATGTAAATCATACTATTTATATAGGGATTTAGGAAAGGAGAAGGACCATGAAAATGAAGAAACTATGGAAGAAACTTATGTTACTTGGGCTGATTGGTGTATTGGGTATGTTCGGCCTGACAGCCTGTGGCAGTGAGGAGGATAGCGGAGCCAGTGCAGAGGCAGATGACGTTGATATCGTCATTGGAACTGTAAATGGCTCTGTTTGTCTTGTACCTTTACATATCGCTATCGACAATGGCTACTTTGAAGAGGAGTTTGAGAAGGCTGGCGTTACATGGCGAACAGAAGAAATCGATTTAAGTAATCTTGCTAATCTGGCAGCAACCAACAAGATTGACGCTTGTTTAACCTTAGCCGGTAATATGGTTCCACAGATTGACAATGGTTTAGAGATTACATTTACAGCAGGTGTGCATACCGGTTGTACGAAGGTGTACACGAAGGCTGATTCCGGTATTGAATCTCTTGCAGACTTAAAGGGAAAGAAGATAGGTGTTCCTGAAATGGGAGATTCTTCTGTTGTAGCAATCAAGAGAGCCTTATATGACTTAGGTATTGGCGTTTCCACAGAGAATATGGAAGTAGAATGGGTTGTTTATTCCTTAACAGATTTACCATTAGCACTGGAAAATGGTGCCATTGATGCAGCAGCATTACACGATCCTGTAGCTTATAATGCAGAACAAGAGTATGGCTTTACGAAGCTTTTGGATTTAAGTACAGATGAGAAGTTCTCTGATGAGTATTGCTGTATGTCCTTTGTAACCAATAAGCTGGCAGAGGAGAATCCCAAGGCGGCAGCAGCCTTTACAAGAGCCATCTTAAAGGCAAGTGCATTCGTACAGGCAAATCCAGAAGAAGCTGCCAAGCTGCAGATTGAGAACAATCAATGCTCTGGTGATGCAGAAACCAATGCGAAATTAATAGAATCTTATAATTATTCCCCGTCGGTTAGCATAGCAGCGACTACGATTTATAATGTATCCAGTGAACTAATTCGAATCGGTGATTTGAAGGCCGATGATGCAAATGTATTCGTAGATAAAGCGTTTACAAAGCTTGAGGATGTGCCGGAATCTTATATTTATAATGATGATGGAACATTTACGGAGGTAAATGAGTAGACGACAGGGAGGAAAGAAGCATGAATCGTAAGGTAAGATTTATTATCAGATTGCTGCTGCCTTATGTGGCAGTAGCACTATCTGCCCTTGTTTATTACATTGTAGCGGATAATGGAAAACAGAAATCCACAGAGCATCCCTACTATTTATATTTATTGTTTGCGATTTTAGTTATTTACAGTGTATTTCTTATCATTGGAATCATCGTAAAAAAGGTTTTAGCAAAGACAGCATATAAAGCGCCCTTCATTACAGGTGTCATTACATTTTTACTGTTGTTAAATTTCGTAACAACGAAAACAACATTGTTACCAACCATATATTTCCCCTCTTTAGACCGGATTATAGGTGTGTTGGTAGAACAGAGAGTTTTCCTGCTTGAAAATATCGTAGATTCTCTGAAGCTTTTACTTACAGGCTTTTTGTGGGGAATCGTTGTAGGATTTTTAACAGGATTAGCATTAGGCTATAATAAAAAGGTTGGGTACTGGTTAAATCCTGTAACTAAGGTAATTGGTCCCATTCCTACTACAGCCTGGATTCCTCTTGCACTTAGCACATTTCCCACAACCCAAAGTGCCAATGTATTTTTAATTGCATTTGCTGTGTGGTTCCCGGTAACGCTAATGACAAGCAGCGGAATCCAAAGTGTCAATAATATAAATTTTGAGGTTTCAAGAACTTTAGGTGCATCAACTGCCTATCAGATTCTTCATGTTGCCATACCTGCTGCCATGCCCAGCATCTTTTTAGGAATTTTCTATGGTACCGTTTCCTCCTTTGCCACACTAATGGCAGTGGAAATGAATGGTAATTCCAGCGGAATCGGCTGGTATATTAACTGGCAGAAATCAGTTATGGTATATGACGGTGTCTATGCAGGATTAATCTTAATTGCCGCCATTTGTTCCTTATCCCTTACCCTGTTGTTTAAGGTAAGAGATAGAGTGTTAGTATGGCAGAAGGGAGTAATCAAATGGTAGAAGCAGCAAAGAAAGTAACCGGTGCAATTAAAATCCGTCAGGTATCTAAGCAGTTTAAAAGCACAGATATTACCCAGGAGGACGTACTGGCATTAAATAATTTCTCTTTAGATGTAAAGCCGGGGTCCTTTGTCAGCTTGATTGGCCCATCCGGCTGTGGCAAGTCCACATTGCTTCGTTTAATCGGTGGCTTGGACAGACCGACTGCAGGTCAGTTGTATATTGATGACAGAGAGATAAAGAAACCAGGAAGTGATCGTGGATTTGCTTTTCAGGGCTCCAACCTGTTTCCATGGTTGACGGTAGAGAAAAATATTGCCTTTGGCTTAAAGGCGAGACATATTTACAAAGAGAAAAAAGAAGATGTGGCAGACTACGTTAAGCTTGTAGGTCTGGAAGGCTTTGAGAAGTCGTATCCCCACCAGCTATCCGGTGGTATGCAGCAAAGAGCATCTCTGGCAAGAGCATTGGTAGGACACCCGGATGTGCTGTTGTTAGATGAGCCATTAGGTGCATTGGATGCCTTTACGAGAATGAATCTGCAGGATCAGATTCTGGATATCTGGAAGGAACATAACATGACCATGATTATGGTTACTCATGACGTAGATGAGGCTATTTATATGTCAGATCAGGTAGTGGTTATGTCTGCCAGACCATCTAAGGTGGAAGCGGTGATTGATATTGAACTGCCACGACCAAGAGCACGTAGTCAGGATACATTCCAGGAGTACAGATCACGAATCCTGAATATTCTGAATCTAGGCGGTAAAGTAGACGACGTAGAGTACTACTTGTAGCAGAATGGAGAATCGTATGAAAAATAGTGTGAAAAATAGAGTAATTGTATCAGGGGGATTTATCCTTTTAGGATTTCTGTTAATTGGAGCAACCAGATTATTCTTTCCAGAATGTAACAGTGAGGATATGAAAATGGCATGCTATTATACTGCCTATGCAGAGCGTGGACTGGGTATTCTGATTGTAATTTTAGGAATTGCAGCTTTGGCATTTTCTAAGAAGGAAATCCGGGGTGGTATTAGTATCGCCCAGATAGGTGTGGGTATTCTTGTATTTTTGTATCCGCTTAAGCTAATTGGCTTATGTAAGATGGCAGATATGGATTGCCGAGTTCGTTTGTTCCCAGCAATCATCGTAATCGGCGTGCTGTTTTTTATTTTGGCAGCAGGCAACAGTGTGTACCTTATTAGAAAGGATCAAGGAGAAAATGACAAAGCAGCGTAAAGGTTTTGTTTTGAGAAACATATGGAAGCGACCGGTTCAGACAGGTCTGCTTCTGGTTACAATCTGCATATTGTCTTTCG
>CAZLTS010000107.1:0-4648 GCA_964562495.1 uncultured Lachnospiraceae bacterium
CCTTAGTACTGTTTGATGAGCTTGGCTCAGGTACGGACCCGGTAGAGGGTGCGGCACTGGCTATGTCTATCTTAACCTTTCTTCACAACATGGAGGTACGGACTATGGCTACCACCCATTACAGTGAGTTAAAGGTATTTGCACTGTCTACAGAAGGTGTGGAAAATGCCTGCTGTGAATTTGATGTGGAGACGCTGCGGCCAACCTATCGTCTGTTAATTGGTATTCCGGGTAAGAGTAATGCCTTTGCCATATCCAGTAAATTAGGGCTGCCGGATTATATTATTTCTGATGCTAAGGAACGGATTCACGCCAATGATATTGCTTTTGAAGATGTATTGGCAGAGCTAGAGCAGCATAAGAAACAGGCAGAGGCAGAGCAGGAGGAGATGCAGCGGCTGCGTGAGGAAGCCCAACGGCTGCGGGAACGTTTAAATAGACAGCAGAAGCAGTTTGAGAATAAGAAGGATACCATTTTGGCAAATGCCAGAGAGGAAGCCGATAAGATTCTGCAGGAGGCGAAGGACTTTGCCGACCAAAGTATTCGGGAGATGAATCAGTTGGTGAAGGCAGGAGACGTGCGGGCTATGGAGCAGAAGCGAAGCAATGTGCGTGAGAAGCTGTCTAAGAATACCCATAAGAAACAGGAAAATCGTCCACGAAGTGGAGATAAATTAGACCCGAAGAAGATTAAGGTAGGGGATTCTGTCCGGGTGTTAAGTCTGGGATTGACAGGAACGGTATCTTCCCTTCCAGATAATAAGGGCAACTTGTATGTGCAAACAGGAATTTTGCGTTCTCAGGTGAATGTACGGGATCTGGAGGCTTATGATGAGCCTGTCATTACTACCCCTACATTACAACGCAGCAGTGCAGGGAAAATTAAGCTGTCTAAGGCGGCAAACATTTCTTCGGAAATTAATTTGATTGGTCTTATGAGTGATGAAGCTATCGCCCGATTGGATAAATATTTAGATGATGCTTATATGTCAAGTCTGACACAGGTGCGGGTAGTCCATGGTAAGGGAACCGGCGCACTGCGTAAGGCTGTGCATAATTATTTACGCCGGCAGAAGCATGTGAAGGAATTTCATCTTGCTGAGTTTGGGGAAGGTGATGCAGGCGTAACCATTGTGAAGTTCTAACAGGAGAGAGAACACATGGATGAGGAGAAGAAGGAGTTTACCTTTGTAAATGAGCAGATTGTTAAGCCACCGAAGTGGAAGCAGATCGTTAAGCTGTTTGGAACCTTTCTGGCAGGTGCATTTATAACACTGGGGGTGTTGTTTGTAATTCTGTGGAGTACAGGGAAAATGGAAGTGACGAAACAGGAGGACACCACCATACCATACGTAACGCTGGTGTCTAACACCACAGAGGCGGAGGCGAGGCAAGAGGAGTTGTCGGCTACGCAGCTAAACCAGATTGTAGCCCGGATCAACTGGGCTGTGGTAACGGTAGCTTGTTACGGAAAGGACGAGACAGCAGAACAGATCAGCTGTGGCATTATCATTCAGAATGGAGACAGTATTTTAATCTTAACGGATTATGAAGTGGCCCAGGAAAAGAAAAAGCTTGAAGTAACATTTTATAATGATACTACGGTTACAGCCAGAGTGAAGAAGCGGGATTCTGTATCACAGACTGCCATTTTATCTGTGCCATCTTCGGATTTAACAGATATTACCAAGGCAGCAACGAAGGAGATTTCCATTGGAAGCTCCACGAGTTTAAGTAAGGGTGTACAGGTAATTTATGTAGGAAATCCTATTGATGAAAATCGTTATGTAGATTATGGTATGGTAACAAGTGATACCAGAACACAGGTCATTGATGGACAGCACAGGGTTTATTATACCAATATTGCCCAGGCAGGAGACGCCAATGGATTTTTAATAGATACACAAGGAAATCTGGTGGGCATTGCCAATAATCAGGCCATTAAAAAGAATCAGAAGGTTATGAGCTTTGTGGGAATTAATGATTTGACAGATACCATCGAACGATTGTCCAATGGCATTGCGCCCCCGTTTATGGGTATCTATGGACAGGAGCTAACAGACGACATCATTGACAGTACCCAGGCTCCGGTTACAAACGGAATCTATGTTCAGGAAATTACGGGAAATTCCCCAGCCTATAACTGTGGCGTGCGAAGTGGGGATATTATTGTGAAAATGTCGGATGCAGATATTTACACATTGCAGGACTATATGACGGCACTGCGTAAATTAGATGTGGGAGATGTTATGACGCTGGTAGTCTACAGACCGGAATCGGAGGGTTATCAGGAATATAAAATAAATGTAGTTTTGGAAGAAGCGGAGGAAACAAGGTGAAATTTATAGAGACACTAAGAGATGGAGAAAGAATGGCAGATGTGTATTTGTGTAAAAACCGCACATCAGCAGTGACAAAGAACGGAAAGGAGTATTTATCTGTATTATTACAGGATAAAACCGGTGTCATTGATGCCAAAATCTGGGATCCAAATTCTGCAGGAATTGATGATTTTGATACGCTGGATTATATTGCTGTCAATGGAGATGTAACCAGCTTTAACGGAATGCTGCAGGTAAATATTAAGCGTGTGCGTAAGGTACGTGAGGGAGAGTATGACCCGGCGGATTATTTTCCGGTAACCCCATACGACGTGGATAAGATGTATGAGGAATTAAAGGGCTTAATCGGCAAGGTGAAAAATGAGTATTTACATACATTGCTTCGGAAGATTTTCTTAGAAAGTTCTCAGGTGGAGGAAATGTTTAAGAAGCATTCAGCGGCCAAAAGTGTTCATCACGGATTTATTGGAGGATTGCTGCAGCATACACTGGCTGTTACGAAGCTATGTAATTTCTACTGTAATCAGTATCCTGTGTTAAACCGGGATTTGTTGCTGACGGCCGGTATGCTTCATGATATCGGTAAAATGTGGGAGATTTCTCCATTTCCAACTAATGACTATACAGATGACGGTCAGTTACTAGGCCATATTGTAATCGGTGTGGAGAAGATTTCAGCAGTAATCGCCAAGATCCCTGATTTTCCGCCTCGTCTGGCTTCCCAGCTAAAGCACTGTATTCTGGCACATCATGGAGAACTGGAGTATGGTTCACCGAAGAAGCCTGCCATTGCAGAGGCGTTGGCATTACATTTTGCAGATAATACAGATGCTAAGATTCAGTCCATTTCAGAGCTGTTAGATAGTCCGGCAGCGCAGAGTGGTGAATGGTTGGGCTATCAGCGGATGTTGGAAAGTAATTTTAGAAAGACCTTGATGTAGTAACCGGTGCGAAAAGGAGAAATGTGTGAAGAAAAATGATATATTTGAAGTTGAAATTATAGACATGACCATGGACGGAGAGGGAATCGGTAAGGTAGACGGTTTCCCCTTGTTTATTAAGGACACCATTATTGGAGATGTGATTCGTGGTAATGTAACGAAGATAAAGAAGACTTATGGTTATGGGCGACTGCAGGAAATCCTGCGCCCGTCTGCGTATCGGGTGGAGCCAAAGTGTCCCATTGCCAGACAGTGCGGCGGCTGCCAGATTCAGGCTATGGATTATAAACGGCAGCTTGTTTTTAAGCAGGAGAAGATTGCCAATAATCTGGCACGAATCGGTGGTATTACAGGCTATGAAATGGAGCCGGTGATGGGTATGGAGGTGCCATATGGCTACCGTAATAAGGCACAATATCCGGTTAGAATGGGTAGGGACGGAAAGATTGCCATTGGTTTCTATGCAGGACGGACTCATTCTGTGATTGAAACGGAGGAGTGTTTTATTAATCATCCAGTCAATGTAGAAATCGTAAAGCGGGTGCGTGCTTATTTGGAACGCTATCATATTGCACCTTACGATGAAGAAACCCATACCGGACTGGTACGGCATATTCTTACAAGAGTGGGATTTGTAACGGGACAGATTATGGTTTGTCTGGTTATCAATGGAAGAAAGCTGCCGGCGGCGCAGGCACTGGTGGATTCGCTGTGTGAGATAGAGGGAATGACTTCTATTAGCTTTAATATAAATACGGCAAAGACCAATGTGATATTAGGCAATGAGGTAGTAAATCTGTACGGGGACGGTTTTATTACAGATTATATTGGAGATGTGCAGTTTCAGATTTCACCGTTGTCCTTCTACCAGGTAAATCCTGTGCAGACGAAGCGGCTGTATGAGAAGGCACTGTCCTACGCCGGACTGACCGGAACGGAAACGGTGTGGGATATGTACTGCGGAATCGGCACCATTTCCCTGTTCTTAGCACAGAAGGCAAAGCATGTGTACGGCGTAGAGGTGGTGCCACAGGCTATTGAGGATGCCAGAAGAAACGCCTCCTTAAATCATATGGATAACGTTACCTTTTTCGTGGGAAAAGCAGAAGAGGTGGTGCCGGAATTTTATGCCAAGCATCAATCCGAAAATGGCGCACATCCCGACGTGGTAGTGGTAGATCCTCCACGGAAGGGCTGTGATGGCGCACTCCTTGCCACCATTGCTGCTATGGCACCTGAACGGGTGGTTTATGTGAGCTGCGATTCGGCTACACTTGCCCGGGACCTAAAGTGGATGTGTCAAAACGGATACCAGGTGGAGAAAGTGTGCGGGTGTGATATGTTCGGGCATAGTGGGCATGTGGA
>CAZLTS010000108.1:0-4609 GCA_964562495.1 uncultured Lachnospiraceae bacterium
AGCAGTGCTTGACGCATTTACCGGTACCTTGAATCCGGTTTCTACGGATAAGATATCCGGAGGCTTCCAGAAGGTATACGGATACACCAATGGCAGCGAGAACCAGTCGAATCTGGTTGCGAACCTGTTTGGTGCCAGTGAAGCCACAGATTACTATAGCACCACGCTGTATTTGCGAACCAGTGGTGATGATTTGCAGGTTTATCTGGCAGACATTGCATATCAGGACAGTGATGCCGATAACCCGATTTCCACAGCAATACGTGTTGGTATTGTGCCACACAGTGATAATGAGACGGAAGAGTACATATTTGCCATTAACACAGCTTCCAATCCGGAGGCAGAGTATAATACAGCAAAGGGCAAGGCAGGCAGTGTACTAAACAGCGCTAAGTCAGATGGAAGTACGGTAGAATTTACACCATATACAAGTGCGAATTATTGTAATTATAATACCGAAACAGGAGAGGTAACCTTGAAGAAGAACTCCGTAGCTATCTGTAGTCTGAAGGGCAGTGAGGACGGCAGCGAAGGAGAAGCAGTCCGGGTAGACGTATATATATGGTTAGAGGGCTGTGATGAGGATTGCACCATGAACCTGTGTAATACAACGTTAGAGAATTTGTCATTGTCCTTTGCAGGCGTGGCACAGTAAGCAAATGATCAGGCGCCAGGCGTCTGCAAAGTGGAGGGCGTCTTATGTTAAAAAAGAAAACCAGAAAAAAACAGCTGCTCGCCCTTCTGTGGGTGCTTCTGGCGGCAGCAGCAGTGACAGCCGCCACCTATGCATGGTTTACATTTAATCCCTATACCAATGTAGAACCTATGAGCAGTACCGTTAGCGGTGGTGATATTAGCCTGTTGATCAGTAATACAAGTAACGGTGATTTTGACGTATCCTGCGCACTGACACCTACGGATAATCCGGATGTGCTGCAGCCTGTGTCTACGTCGAATCTGGAGAAGTTCTATACCGTTACTGCCCAGAATACAGAGGGCATATCCATCCTGTACCGGGACAGTACAGAGCAGATGAGTGAGAAAGTGATTCATGGCACTGTTTATTTAGAGAGTTTGAATGGTGGCTGTGATGTATATTTTTATCAGTCAGGCCTAAGCTTCGGCAGTGACAGCCAGACATTGGCATCTATGCGGCTGGGATTGTTGATTACAACGAATCAGGGTACATCCAGTTATATTTTTAAATTAGACGATATGGGGAATGTATCCACGGCTACAAGCAGCCAGACGGTTCCAGACAGTGGTACCGTAGTGTCAGCTGTTGGGAATGACGGTACGCCGACCTATACCAGCGACCCGGCAGAGAGCCTAAGCACTTATTTCGCAGTGGAAAACGGAGATGATGACCAGGCGCCGGAGGCAGGAGAGAAGCTGCTGTGCAGCTTACAGGCAGACGAAGTAGCCAGCGTAGAGTATTGGCTGTACCTAGAGGGCTGTGACGATAATTGTTTTAATGATGTACAGAATAAGGATTTGTCCCTGCAGCTTAGCTTTGCAGGTGTAGCAAACGACTAAAATAGCGAGTAGATTTTGGCAGGAAGCACTCGTAGATTGGAGGATACATGAAACGGATAGGTAAAGTGTTAAAGATAAGTTTCTGGGCAGTAACTGCACTGGCTATGATTCTGGCTTTGTCAGCAGCAACCTATGCCTGGTTCTCCAACAATCGGGTGACGAAGACGGACAGCGTCAGCGGCAGAACAGAAGGGGATACGGTGGAACTGCAGATTAGCAGCACCGGTGGTACAGATTTTAATCCCCAAAGCGAGGCGGCTATTACACAGGTAAACAGTGCAGACATTACCAGTTTGCAGCCGGTATCCACCTCAGATTTAAACACCTTTGTTTACAATAGGAATACAATAAATGACAAGGCAACTACCTTTGAAGTGGTAGAAAATGAACAGTATTACTACCATGGACGCATTTATGTGCGGGCAGTGGCCGATGAAGCGGATACAGATGGGAAGATGGCACTGTATCTGGATCAGGGAAGTGAATCGGGAGGTGCTATCGCCCAGACGGCTTCGGGAGATTTGCTGAATGCAGCTCGGTTAGGTTTGACCTTCGACGATGGCACCTCGGTGATCTTCCGTTTAAGTGAAACCAATAATAAGACAAAGAATCAGGTGCTTAATACGGTAGTCAATGGGAAAACACTTGGTGATAATCAGGTGCTTGGTTACTCTGGAGGCAGCGTGAAGGCTGTGGATGATCCGGCGGTTTCCCTTGCCAGTTATACCATTACACTGGAGAATAATACGGCAACATTACCGGATGCACCGCTTATATATTTGGAACTAAACCGTATCTATACGGTAGACATTTATCTGTATCTGGAGGGCTGCGACCCTGACTGTTCAGACAGTGTAAGCTATGATACAGGTGATTTACATCTTGCCTTCTATGGCATTTTACAGTGATAGGAGGGATAGGATGTGAGAAAGAAAGAAAAGGGGCATCCAAAAGAGCTCACCAAGGAAACATTATCTACAAGACGTCGTGTGTATGTATCCGTTCTGTTGGTACTTCTGGCACTGGTAAGTATTAGTGCAGCTACCATTGCATGGTTTACCATAGCAGACAGAACCAGATTAAAGAGTATGGATATGGAGATTACGTCAGGAACGAATCTACGTTTTGACTTAGACGCCCATGACGACTTTAGTGATTATGTGAAAACCTTGAATTTTGAACAGATTGCAGACCGTATCCAACAGGACAAGGGATTTGATATGCGAGAGGTTCCGCTAGAACCGGTTACCACAGAAGATGCTGCTACATTTACCTTAGAGGACGGTACTGTAGTGGAAGACGACAGCGGTGCCTATTTGGAATTTACCTTGCACTTCATTGCAGTGCAGGATATGTATGTGCACCTTACCAGTGCCAACAGCGGTGACGAATCAGACGGAACAGCGATTACATCGACACAGTCGTCTAATCTGCCGTCGGTTATGCGAATCAGCTTCACTGTAGATGATGCGGTATACATCTATGACCCCGGCATAGGGGATACCAGTTCTAAGGAGGGAGATGTAACCACATTTGGTCTGGCTAGTGCAGACAAGATGGAGTGCAATGATAATAATGGACTATTTTATCTGACAGCAGAGAAAGATAAGACAGTTGTAGTACATATATGGCTTGAGGGGACAGATGAGAATTGTACTGATGATTTAAGAAACGCAGATTATGCCATACAGATGCGCTTTGAAGGTACAGACAGCGATAATAATCTGTTGAGTTAACAGATAAAATGAAAAGATACAAGTAAGGAGACCAATATCACATGAAAATCATTAAGAAAGTTATAACAATTGCAATCAGTATTGTACTATGGCTGATTATTTTGCTGGCAGCTTTATATGCCTTTACCACACTGGCAACAAGAGACAGTGATAACGTATCCAATCTGGCTGGGTTTACACCAATGATTGTACAGTCCGATTCCATGGCACCTACCTTTGAAAAGGGTGATTTGATTATTATAAAAACCTGTGATGTAGAGTCCTTAGAAGAAGGGGACATCATCACATTCCATACCATTATTGATAATGAATATGCACTGAATACTCACCGTATCGAAACCATTACAGAGACAGACGGCGTTCGCAGCTATGTGACAAAGGGTGATAATAACGATATTGCAGATACCCATTCTATTGCAGATGGCGATATTGTTGGTAAATATGTTATGCGCTTGCCTAAGGTAGGTAAGTTAATGGATATTCTGTCAAGCAGTACAGGATTTTTGGTAATCATTGTATTGCCTATGCTGTTATTCTTCATTTATCAGGTATATCATCTGATTATGGTAAGCATTCATTTAAAGAAAGCCATTCAGGCAGAGGAGGCAGCCAAGAAGAATCAGGAGCAGGATGATATTGAAGCAAAGCGTGCGGAGGCAGAGGCTGCGCTGGCAGAAGCAAAGCGTTTGAAGGCGGAAGCAGAGGCACAACTGACACAAATGGAAAATACGACGAAAGAAGAGGATGAATAAGGGTGAGTGAATTTCTGAAATTTGCTTATGAATTGCTGTCACAGATTTGCTATTACATAGCAGCAGTTTTCGTGGGTTTATTTAAATTATTTATTGGGGCGTGGCCGGAATATATTTTAATTTTTAAATCCTACTTTGGTGGATTCAGCCTTCCGGCGAAGATATTGTCTATTTTACTGGTAATTATACTGATTGCCATTCCGATTATTATACTGTTTCTAATTATCAGGCACACGATTATGGCTATCCGCCTGCGGGCAGATAAGGATAATAACTCTGTGCTGTATCGGGAAATCGGAAGATTAAATAAGCAGGTATTAAACCTGATTGAAGAGAAAAATAAGATTCTTGCCATTAAGGTAAATGCCATGGGCGGCACAGAACGGATTCCTTACATGGGTGCGTCAGCGCTGACTGATGATGTACTTCCTACTGTGGGTAATGTCACAGGCAACGGAGATGGTAAGGGCGCAGGCGTCGTAGCAGCGAATGGCGCTGTCTTAGATGCAAATGGTGCAGTGGTAAATGTAGGCGAGGATGCAATTTCCAGTGCAGCGGCGGCAGCGGCTACAGCAGCAGCGCAGG
>CAZLTS010000109.1:0-4606 GCA_964562495.1 uncultured Lachnospiraceae bacterium
CGGCACATACATAAATATGCCGATGGCAACCAAAACGGTACTGATTAAAATCATCACAATTCTAATCAATAGATTGTCTGGTGTTGGAAAAAATGCTGCAAGTGAATTGCAGAATGTTGTAAACATTCCAAAAAGAATTCCGGCAGGAATCTGCAGTAAATTCTTTATTTTAAATGCCTTTCGTAAAAGCAGAATCTGTGCTGCAACGAGTACAACATGAAATATTACGGTTGCTATTCCCATATCAATCCCAAGGATACATGTTATTGTATATGGGATTGAGCTTACCGGCGAAACGCCAAGCCCCGACTTTACAGACAGTGCGATTCCTGCTGTCATAATCAAAAAACCGAAAACGTAGAAAAGTGTCCGGATTGCGTAGTTGTTTTGTCTCTTCATCGTGATGTCCTTTCAACATTTATTGTAAATATTTTTTCGTACGGTTTAGGATTATAGCACTAATGCCAGGTACATGCAAGCATGCAGAAAAATGGATTTTTGAACTAGTAAACCCATCAGTCGGACTATTGAAGGCCGGAAATAATGCCTGGGACGTCATTTTGTTTTTACAGTTGTTTTTGAGGACCAGGAAGAATAATACTTCTTGCCGTTTACTGTTTTATATGTGCGGATTTGCACATAATACTTCTTATTCGCTTTTAATTTGGTGATGGATTGTGTGGTTTTCCCATTACCTTTCACCGTATAAGTAGCCGAGCTGCTCATGTTGGATTTTAAGGAATATCTGATTTGATAACCGGTAGTTTGCAGCGCCTGCTTTTTCCATTTTATAACAAATCCTTTTGACTGTTTTGTAATGGAAGAAATCTTTGTTGACTTCGGATTAATGGTAAAGGTTAAGGTCTGTGAACCACTGTAATTTCCCTGAAAGCGAACTGTAACTTTATATGTGCCAACCGTTTTTCTGCCCTTGGCATAGGAAACAGTATAGTTACTTGCCGGAACAATGTTTCCTTTGCTGTCTTTTACAATAACGGTCGGTGTTTTTACCTTGCCATCATAGGTATAGCTGGTTGCAGAAAGGGATACATTGGAAGGCTTATATACAACAGAGGTTGTGGTTTTGTGTCCGCATACAGTACAAGTATTCACTGTTTTTCCGTTTGAAGTTAAGGTAGCTATATACACAGTTGTGGAATAAGTATGCGGCAGCTTATTTATAGTCTGTTGTACGGTAAGAACTGTACCACAGGTAGAGCAATGACTGCCTTCTGTTAATCCGGTGGTTGTGCAGGTTGCAGCAACGGCAGAATCCGTTGTGGCAGTATGGGTCAGATCAATATCTACAGTCTTAGAAGAAGTAAAGGTACCCATGCCTTCCACAGTTACGCTACCGTTTTCTATGGTATATGTGTAGTTGATACCCGCATATAAAGTCTTGTTACGATACGTAACCACAACGGCTGTGTCAGCGTCATCAGCATCACAAGCTTTCGTTGCAGTAATCTCGCAATCATTGATATCATAAGCAGGAGCCAGAACGACAGCAGCAGTTAGATTGTTAAGCCAAGTCCTTCCGTTGCCTCTACGAACAGTCAAAGGATTAATTGTAACGGAATACCAGTCCTGTAGATTTAATTCACCTACGCTGTCAGAAGCCACTCCAAGTGCGCTGATTACATAGTTTACACCATCAACTGTTCCCACGTACATCATTGTATGACCGGTAAAGTATAGCAGACTGCCTACAGGCAGCGTTTCAATATATTTTTCTTTCTCTTCATCAGTCATTTGGCTTAAATCTACTTTCGTATTAGGAATCAGCTGCTGCCAGGTTGTGTTACGTGGAAGTTCAAAGCCAAAGCAGCGATAGATTGTTCTTGTATAAAGTGAACAGTCGAAGGATTGAAGCATACCGCCCCAACCATACCGATTACCTAAGCAGGAGAATGCAATATCAAGAAGATTGCCCTGTGTCAGGGGCAAAAATCCCACGCTCACACTGTAATGTTGGGAAATCAATGCCAGCTTCTTCATATAATTGCCATCGGCATCTCTTGTAGGAATATAAACAACGTAATTGTTCCAAGTTCCCCGTTCTCCTATATTTTCCGGCTTATCTGCTACTAATTTCAAAATAGAACCTAGTGTTAATTTAACCTCTGAGGAGTAATCACAAATAATAGACGGTTCAAGGGTAATTTTATCTTGTGTTACAACGATAAAATCATCACCCTCCAGGCTAACTTTCCATGCATCTGTCCATTCTTCTTTTGATGCGCAAACAGCTAAATCCTCAGCACGTACCCAGCCACTGCAGTTGGTGGAATATCCCCAATACCACTTCTTTCCATCAACAACACACATCTGCTTTATAACAAAGGGCTCATTAATAACTAAAGAGGCAAGGGCATATTCATCATCCGGGTCATCAGTGCTATAACCGATGACATCATCAGCAGGAATACTCTTCATATCTACAGTAGTTACAGCAACCGCGTATTCGATTTCATGTTCTGTATCACTATAGGCGGTATCTAAAATAGCATTATTGATATTGGTAAAATACGTTGTATTATCAATAAGCTCCCCATTTATATAAAGTGAACGAGTGGGAATGGAATTATTTGCCAGAGAAGTTCTTGTTTGAGAGGCATCAGTAACCTCTGGGATTTGTTCTAAATCATAGACATAGGTACCTGCAGTATCAACAGCAGCCTGATTCACTGCTTTGATTTGTTCTGCATCCATTAGGACTTCATCAGTTTGATACATATCAGCCGTTTTCCAATAGGAGGCGGTACACATTTGGGTAGTGACGCCTGTTGCAGTATCTACAACCTCTGCAGCACCTGATGAAAGGGTAAATGAACTCATTACCAAAATAATAGTAAGAAGTAGTGACATTGTTTTTTTCATGGGCATAAGCTCCTTTCTTCGTAATCGATTTATATAGTCTATGATATTACAAAAACACTAAAAAAACAATGAAAAGACAATTTCGCAATAAAGAATTTGAACAATTATTTATATCGTGGTAAAATATATTTCATAGATAAGTAGTGGAGAAAGGGAGACAAGCATGTTATACGAGAAGTTAGAAGCATACAGCAAATCAGACTGGTACCCCTTTCATATGCCGGGGCATAAGCGCAATCCAGATGGACGGTTACCGGCAGGACTGCCCTATTCTATGGACATAACGGAGATTACTGGATTTGATGATCTTCATCATGCCGGGGGAATTTTAAAAGAGGCTATGGAACAGGCGGCAGAACTCTATGGCGCAGATGCCACCTATTTTTTAGTAAATGGCAGCACCTGTGGGATTCAAAGTGCCATTAGTGGAGCAGCCAATCCCGGGGACATTGTGATTACTGCAGCCAACTGTCATAAATCGGTGCATAATACCATATTTTTAAGACAGATGGAGGAGGTAGTGGTGACGCCTACCTGGAGGGAAGATGTGGGAATCTACGGTGCTATTTTGCCGGAGCAGATTAAAGAAGCACTAGAAGCCAATCCTAAGGCGGCTTGTGTGGTAATCGTTTCTCCCACCTACGACGGAATCGTTTCTCCTATTGGGGAAATTGCCAAGGTGTGCCACCAATATGGTGTGCCTTTGATTGTAGATGAAGCCCATGGCGCTCATTTTCGGTATCATGCGTATTTCCCGGTATCGGCAGTGGAGCAGGGAGCAGATGCAGTGATTCAAAGTGTGCATAAGACACTTCCGGCATTAACACAGACGGCATTGTTACACTGTAATGGAAACCGGATTCCTAGAGAACGCATACAGCAGTTTTTAAGAATCTATGAAAGTAGTTCTCCTTCTTATGTACTTCTTAGCAGTATTGAAAACTGTATTTTATGGCTAGAGGAGCATGGAAGGGATGTGTTTGCAGACTATGTAGACCGGCTGGAAGGGTTCTATGAGGCGGCGGTTAAGCTTAAGCATCTGTATGTTCCTTATGATGAAAATCAGGATCGGTCTAAGCTTCTCATTTCCCTTCGACGCTACAATCAGGAACATGGTACAACCATTTCTGGTATGTGGCTAAAGGAGCAGTTAGGCAATCATCGTCTGGAAATGGAAATGGCGGGAAAGGATTATGTAGTGGCACTGACTTCCTGTATGGATACCGATGAGGGCTTTCGGCGGCTGGCAGAGGCGCTTTGTACAATAGACGCCAAGCTGGATAAACCGTATGAAGGTGGATATGATAAATGGAAGGATTCCCAGGGATAAGTGGCAAAGCAGATTGCTAAGATTTTGGCACACATTGGAAAACCGGCAGAAGCAGATTATTATGTGTATCCGCCGGGGATAATACTGGCAGCCAGAGGAGAGATGATAACAAGCAAGAAGGCTGACCAACTGATTACCTATGCAAAACAGGGATTAAAGATACAAGGACTGGACTAGAAATATGGGGAAAATATATGTACTAATGGGAAAAAGTGCATCTGGTAAGGATAGCTTATATCAGGCACTTTTAGAGGAAAAATCTCTGAATATGACGGCAGTAGTTGGCTATACCACCAGACCGATTCGCGCAGGGGAACAGAACGGAAGGGAATACCATTTCGTTACAAAGGAGCAGTTAGAGGCTGGTGTTAAGGTTGCTATTCCTGTTAAAGGCGT
>CAZLTS010000110.1:0-4593 GCA_964562495.1 uncultured Lachnospiraceae bacterium
ATACCAACTGTGTCGTGCTTATCCATAATAAATGCAAGCTTTAACTTCGTACCAACACCGTCTGTACCGGATACCAAAGTAGGATGCTCCATTCCCTTAAAGCTGTCCATGGAAAATGCTCCTGAAAAACCGCCTAAGCCAGTTAATACTTCCGGACGCATCGTTTCCTTTACATGCTTCTTCATTAATTCTACAGACTTATAACCTGCTTCAATATCAACACCTGCGTTCTTGTAATCCATTCTTTTTTCCTCCGCTATTTCTTCTGTTGTTCCATATAAGCTTTATATCCAAGCTCGTCTAATTTCTGAGCCTTTGCTTCAACCTCTTCCTTCATGTTAGCTGCATAAGCCTTCAATCTGTCAAGCAATGCCGCATCTGAAGTCGCTAAAATCTTCGCCGCTAAAATACCAGCATTCGCGCCACCGTTAATCGCAACTGTAGCAACTGGAATACCGCTTGGCATCTGTACAATAGAATATAGAGAATCCCTGCCACCTAAAGATGTGGTATGCATAGGAATACCAATAACCGGCATAGGGAAAATCGCTGCGCACATACCCGGCAAATGGGCTGCCATACCTGCACCTGCAATAATGACCTTAAATCCCTTCTCTTCTGCAGTCTTTGCATATTCAAAGAATACATCCGGCTCTCTGTGTGCTGAGATAATCGTCATCTCATATTCAACACCTAACTTTTCTAACACATCTGCCGCTTTGCTCATAACGGGCATATCTGAATCACTGCCCATGACAATTCCAACTTTTGACATAAGAAACCTCATTTCTGTACTTTTTACATTTTCCTTTTCATTATAACAATTATCAATTTTTAGTCAACCTTACTTTTTAATAATTTTGTGAAATGCATCATTTAATTGCTCTGTTCCCGGCAATACAAACCTGCCATCTTCAATAATGGTAATCGCAGTTCCATCTTCTTTTACCGCCTGTATGCTTCCAAGCTCATCGTAAGGAATGGTAATATCTGTATGACAATTAAAATAAGCCTTAGCTGGCTCCGTTTTTCTAAGTGCCGAAACGGAATTTTCTTTGGCAATCATCTGCTTGCCATCAGGATTATACGTAGCCACCTCTTCTTCCCGGCTAAAACAAGTATCTCCCACTGCAAAATGAGGACCCATTTTCTCCGCAATCAAAATAGGCAGCTTATAGAAGATATCATAATTTTTTGCCATCACATAAGCCGTTGTATTCGTTCCAATTGCAAACTCTCCCATAGGCAGTGTTTCATGCTGAAACAGAAGATTCTCTAAAATAAGTTGTTTGTTCTTCTCTTCCTCCGGGAAATTACTGCATGTATAATCACTAACCTTACCATCTGTAAAAGTAAGAGATAACTCCTTATACTCCATCTCCTCCAGATAAACCTGAGTCACATGCAGCACACCATTGGTTCCTTCCAGCTTCGGAGAGGTAAATACCTCACCTACAGGGATATTAACATCAGCCAGACAGTTTTCAAACTTCGTTTCCTTCCGGGAATCTGTAATAGGCTGCAATTGTACCCACAAATCTGTATGATTCTTTCCCTTTCCCAGAATATGCACTGATTCTGCACTGTCTAAAGCATCAATTAAATGCTGTTGAATCTGTCCATATACCTTCTGATCTAACGTATTAATTGCCACTGTCTCGTGAAAAATCGCCTCAAAATCTGGTCCAATATCCGGTGTAGGGAATGCAATAATCGTAAAGCTGCGCTCTTCTCCCTTTATATACTGGTTTACCAGTCTTGCCTGAGCATTGGCATAAGCCACGCTTAACTTCTGTTGGGTTTTGGTATGGCTGTAACACTCCGGCTTCTGTATGGGTGTAAATGGTGTTTCTCCAAACACTTCTATACACGCCGGGCCTGCATGACCATTCGCCAATGTTTTTCGCATCTCATAGGCATGCTTCATAACACCGATTTTGCGTTCATTAAAATCTCTGTCTAAAAACAAATAAGAATCAAACCTATGATCATACTCACACTGTTTGCTGGCAATGGCACCGCTATAACCAATAACCAGATTCTGCCGTCTGTTAATAACACTGACTGCCCGTCTGTAAATAACCGGTTTCAAGCCCATTTTTGCAAATTGAGCAATGGCACATTTTACAACCCGTTCAAAGCCTAAGGGATATCGGATATTCACAGATGTTTTCTTATCTAAGGGCTTATTGGCCGCAACAAAGCCCATACGATACCCTTCTGTGTAGGTGCTTGCCATTTTCTCGATTTCTGCCTGGGGCAGTGTATTTAAGTAAGCCGCCATAGCAAGCTCGCTCTCTGTAACATATTCCCCAAAGCGGTACAGATAACGCAAATCTGTAAGGTCACTGTCCACAATAATCCGGGTAGCAAAATCCAGACTGGGGTCTACCAGCTCCCCTACCCTGTAATCTACAAAAATATCACTGTTATCACTGAAAAACCAGTAAATTACACTTTTTAATTCCTTCATAGCCGGGGCTTTCTGTGCCTCGAACACATTATATACCTGTAAAAACAGCTCACCGTAAAGCACCAGCTCTTCCAATCTGTTTTCAAAAGCATATACAATCATACTTCGCATTTCCCAGTATAAAAATGCCAGAAACGTACCATATTTCTTACCAAACTGTTCACAGCACCAACTAGGATTGGCATAGCTGTGTTCGTAAGCTTTCCCTGCCAGGCATCCATATAATGCTTCATTTCTTTCCTGTAGCTGTGTCATGGAAGCCTGTTCCCACTGACCTGCCTGCAGTTGTTCATACAACTGGTATATATATTCTATAAAGCTTCCTACATAACGGAAATAGGGTACAAAACCGGGTGCAGTTGTTTCCTCCTGCACCAGTAGCTGTACCCTGTCTTTCGTCAATGTATATCGTTCCATTAATAAATCCATAGCTGTCACTTTTGTCTCTTTCTCTAAATTCCTTTTGCTAAACAGTTACTTAAGATACAAATGCCAAATAAGTACCTGCTAAAAACAACCAGATTCCCGCATTTAATATACTTCCAATCCAACTATAAAACTGGTTGCGGTCCTCTTCTTTAAAGCCACGCAGTCCTACAACAAAGCCTGCAATGGAAATCCCAAAAGCAAGAATACCGAAAATTCCTACGATGCTCCCGCCGTTTCCTCGTTTGCAATAAGAGATTACAATTCCGGCAATTAACAATGCCAAAGCAAGAATCCCAATTACAAGGGAGATCCTTCCCCCTTTTGCATTCTTTCGATTTAACAAGCTATACCGTCCTGGTCTTCTTTGCATTCTCTTCTCCAATCCTTCCCTGATATATGTGAATATAAACCCGATGGATTATGTAAAATATGATGTATCCAATCATACCTCCTATAGTATTTAACAATAGGTCGTCTACATCAAACACACCAATTTTAAATACAAGCTGCATGGTTTCCACGCATAGGCTAAACAAAAACGTTAAAATTGTTATGCCCAAGCCGTTACGCAGTCCACTCCTTAGCATAGGCAGGAAAAAGCCAAAGGGCATAAATACAACGACATTGCCCATAAGATTCACCAATGCCCACCATGGGCCATGCACGTTCCACATGCTGGGAAACCGCTTAATCTCCTGAAACAGTTGTAAATTATACCGATACGCTCCCATGCCTTCCACCCGGTTAAAGCTGTCAGCCAGAAACATAAAATAAATAACAGCCAGCACATATACCAAAAATAAAAATCCACTAATCCCCTTAAGATACCTGATCTTCGTCTGCTTCATACCAGAGCCTAAAACATAATCTGGGATTTCTTCTTAAGTAGGCGGGCACCATTTACTATGGCTAACACGCCCAATGCAACACCTGCCGCAATGGAAACGATGCCAAGCACAATATCAAATCCACCAATACGCTTCATCGCCTTATAAATTTCTTCATTCATGCTGATTCTCCAATCTATTCCTGCCAGTCGGTCTATTCTGCACCGTACTGCTTGTAATATTCATCAATGGCTGCCTTAATGGTGTCATCAATTACGACTTTACCCTGACACTCTTTATTATATAAATGCTCTACTACTTCATTCATGGATACAATGGCATTGGCATCAAAACCATAGGTTTCCTTAATTTCGTCTAAAGCGCACTTAGTTCCCTTACCACGCTCCATACGATTTAGAGAAACCATTAAGCCCTTGATTTCCACGTCACCCTGCGCCTTAATAATCGGGAAGGTTTCTTCAATAGACTTACCAGATGTGGTAACATCCTCAATAATAACCACTCTGTCACCATCTTTTATCTTACTGCCTAACAAAATACCAGCGTCACCATGATCCTTCTCTTCCTTACGATTAGAGCAATAACGGATATCAACACCGTATAATTCACTAATCGCCATGGTAGTGGCTACACTTAGTGGAATTCCCTTGTAAGCCGGTCCAAATAATACATCAAAATCCAAACCGTAATTATCATGGATTGCCTTAGCATAATACTCTCCCAGCTTACGAAGCTGCGTTCCTGTGACATAAGCGCCCGCATTCATAAAAAATGGGGACTTGCGTCCACTCTTCAATGTAAAATCACCAAATTTGAGCACATCGCTCTCTACCATAAAGTCGA
>CAZLTS010000111.1:0-4565 GCA_964562495.1 uncultured Lachnospiraceae bacterium
AGAAGAACGGCTTACACGCGGATTTACTTCAATTACACAATATTCAAAGCTGGTCGGATGTAATGCGTACTGTACGTTACAGCCACCAGTGATATTTAATTCGCTGATAATATTTAATGCAGATGTACGAAGCATCTGATATTCCTTATCTCCTAATGTCTGAGAAGGTGCAACTACGATACTATCACCAGTATGAACACCAACAGGATCTAAGTTCTCCATGTTACAAACTGTAATGCAGTTTCCAGCACTATCCCGCATAACCTCGTACTCGATTTCCTTCCAGCCGGAGATACAACGTTCTACCAAAACCTGACCTACACGACTTAGACGCAGACCATTTTCCAGTATCTCTACCAGCTCCTGATGGTTATATGCAATACCACCGCCGCTGCCGCCTAATGTATAAGCAGGACGTAATACAACCGGGTAACCAATTTCCTTAACGAAAGCCTCACCGTCTTCTACGTTTTCTACAACTAAAGACGGAGCAACAGGCTCACCGATCTTCTCCATGGTCTCCTTAAATTCCAAACGGTCCTCAGCCTTCTTAATGGTTGCAGAGGTGGTTCCAATCAATGCAACACCCTGCTCCTTTAAGAAGCCCTTCTCTTCTAATTCCATAGCCAGATTCAGACCTGCCTGTCCACCTAAGGTAGGCAGTAAGCTGTCCGGCTTCTCTTTCTTAATTAACTGCTCTAAAACCGGTACAGTAAGAGGCTCAATATACACCTTATCTGCAATATCTTTATCTGTCATGATGGTTGCAGGATTAGAGTTTACTAATACAACCTCCATGCCTTCTTCCTTTAAGGAACGACAAGCCTGTGTTCCTGCATAATCGAATTCTGCTGCCTGTCCAATTACAATCGGGCCGGAGCCAATTACCATAACTTTCTTAATGTTGGGATTCTTAGGCATTCTTCTTCACCTCCATCATATCAATAAACATACCAAATAAAGTACTGGAATCCTGTGGTCCCGGGCAAGCCTCCGGATGGAACTGTACTGTAAATATGTCTTTATTCTTATATCTTAAACCTTCAACGGTTTTGTCATTTACGTTAATGAATGCAACTTCACATACTTCCGGATTCAAGCTGGTTTCATCTACTGCATATCCATGATTCTGGGAAGAAATATAAACCTTACCGCTGGCTAAATCCTTAACCGGATGATTACCACCACGATGTCCGTATTTTAATTTATAGGTTTTTGCACCTGTTGCCAGTGCCATTAACTGATGGCCCAGACAAATAGCGAAAATAGGCACATCAGAAGCATATAGCTTCGCAACCTCTGCAATAATATCTGTTACCTCTGCCGGGTCACCAGGTCCATTAGATAACATAATACCATCCGGATTCGTTGCCAGAATCTCTTCTGCTGTAGCTGTAGCCGGGAAAATCGTAACTTCACAATCACGTTCATGCAGGCTCTTAGCAATATTGTTCTTCGCACCGAAGTCCATTAAAGCTACCTTATACTTGCCGCCTGCTAATACAGATTTCTGTTCACAGGTAACCTTCTTAACAACGCCTGTCGGTGTGTAAGCCTTAAGCTTGGCAACAACCTCATCTAAATCAAGATTCTCCTCTGTTGTAATCATACCATTCATGGTACCCTTTTCACGAAGAATCTTTGTAAGCATTCTTGTATCAATTCCTGCAATACCTGGAATATCGTGCTTCTCTAAGAAATGCTGGATGGTGTCCTCACTTCTAAAGTTACTTGGCATTCTGGATAACTCTCTTACAATATAACCATCCGGCCAAGGCTTTAAAGACTCCATATCTTCATAAGCAATACCGTAATTACCAATTAACGGATATGTCATACATACTGCCTGTCCTGCGTAAGAAGGATCTGTCAGCACCTCCAAATATCCGGTCATGGATGTATTAAAAACAATTTCACTTATGACTGTCTTCGTGGAACCAATAGATGTTCCCTTGAACACAGTTTTATCTTCTAGAATTAGATAAGCATTCATACTGTCACCTGTCCTTTCCGTAAATAACCTCAAATTGAAGAGATTATACCATTATTGCATATGCCATTGCAACCACTTTTTCAACTTTTTTCTTGATTGACAATGATATTTGCATTTTTCAAATTAAATCTGTTTCTTTGAATATTTTTAGTCCGCCAAATGTCGTTAATCCAATCATAACAATGGAAATGACGATAATAAGAAACGGACGTGTGGCTGTTTCATAAGAATTAAAAACCATAATCTGTGCGGTAGGTAAAATCTCTGCTATGGTTTTCATTACATCACTGTCTGGAAATTCTATTACCAGCATAGACACCATCATTAATGCATAGTTTAATAAAAAACTTGCCACCATTCCTGTAGCGGATTTTACCGTCATGGCAACAAACACACTTAAAGATGCGTAAACCCAAACAATAAATACTGTAAGTATCAGATTCACTGTAATGGCTTTCCCTGATGCATTTTCCAAGCCTAATAAAGGTATGCCCACTCCAAACTGTACAGTCTCGCACAAAACATGTACTACCAATGCATAGCTACAACAGAGCAGCAATTTTGACATATAAACAGCACTACGATTGTGACCGACAATTATTTTATTACGAATGGTGCCGTTTGTGTAATCACTGCTGATAAACATACCAATTGGTGCCGCCATAATAATTCCCAGATACATAAGATACTGAAATGGTTCTGTTGTCAGTGGCGCCTCATTTAAAAATGAAGACAACAGCATGACTATTACCATGGCTATCATGCCAAATAATGTATACCATACTACTTTCATTTTTCGAAATCTTAGAAAATCTCCACGCAAAAGTGTAGTCATGCCTTCTCACCCCCAATCAAGGAAATAAAGTAACTTTCAAGACTTTCTTCATGCTCAGTAAGAGAAATAACATCACACCCTGCTTCATGTAATGCCAGCACCAATGAAGTTACAGGAAGCTTCCCATAAATCTCTGCTTTATTTTCTGAAAGGACTTTATAAGAAACCTTCAACTTATCCAGAACATTTCCGAAGTGTTTCGTGTCGGTTACTTCTAACTGCATATATTTACCACATACATTCTCTAACTCCTCCGCTGATATTTCCTTAACCATTTTCCCACCATCAATAAATCCATAGTGTGTTGCAAGACGTGACAGCTCATCCAGAATATGGCTGGATATTAATACAGTAATATTTTGTTCCTGATTCAGTTTTAATATCAGTTCACGCATTTCAACAATACCCTGTGGGTCCAGACCATTAATTGGTTCGTCTAGTACAAGAAAATCAGGGCTTCCTGCCAGTGCCACTGCAATGCCAAGTCTTTGACGCATGCCAAGGGAAAAATGCTTAGCAAGCTTATTTCCTGTATCTTCCAATCCAACTAACGCAAGTAGCTTGGCAATTCCATCAAAGGAGGACAAACCCAGAATCCGATACTGCTCTTTTAAGTTATCCTCAGCAGTCATATTTAGGAAAATAGATGGTGTTTCTACTACCGCACCCATACGTCGACGGGATTTTGCGATGTTTTTATCGTTACTGCTGATTCCATAGAGAGAATAATCTCCTGAGGTAGCAGACTGCAATCCGCAAATCTGTCGAATCAAGGTAGTTTTTCCAGCACCATTTTTCCCTACAAAGCCGTAAATAGAGCCTTTGGGAACATGCATGGTCAGACCACGTAAGGCTTGGAAATTTTTGTAACACTTGCAAAGGTTATTTGTTTCTAGGACGTATTCCATTGGCACCTTCCTTTCCGTAAATTCCGATTAAAATGCGTCTGGAAGTCTACTTGCCTGTATGACTCCACACATAACAGTATGCCTGTGTTCTGGCTGCAAAGGGCTGTGTCTGTAACAGTTTGGCAACCTGCTTCTTATCATACCAGCCTGCCTCAATCTCTTCTACGGTAGAACTGCTCTGGGCGAAGCTTCCCGAAGCCACGCCAACCACGCACACATTCTTTTCATTAGAAAATCCAACTGCACTATAGCTTTCTCCGATTCTATCTCGAATCTCCACTAAATCAAGCCCTGTTTCTTCTTTTAGCTCTCGCTTAGCACTCTCCTCTGGTGTTTCACCTGGATCAATTAAACCTGCCGGAAAATTGTAAACAAAATTCCCCGTTGCCAGTCGA
Source organism: uncultured Lachnospiraceae bacterium (assembly GCA_964562495.1). Lineage (GTDB taxonomy): Bacteria > Bacillota > Clostridia > Lachnospirales > Lachnospiraceae > CANQSA01. Next base: position 4,132 of record CAZLTS010000111.1, read on the forward strand.
AACTCCCGATTTAGCAAAACCTTCTCACCGGTTTCATCGTGCATAATCAGCACTACTGCGTCCACACCGTTATTCCTTAACCGATCATAAGAATCAATCTCCTTATCCCGGCTAATCATCTCGTAGACCTTTTTCTTACCATCTACAGTTTCATACGTTAAATCATAGCGGGCGATAAAAGCCCCCTCCTGTTTTTTCTCAATCTTCTGAAATTCCATTGCTTCTCCATTCTCCTTATCCGAAATCAAACAGTGACAGCTGGTTGCTTTCCGGCAGGTTTTCTAACACACCAAGCTCTGTCAGTGTATCCACACAAGATTTTGATACCTTCGTTCTCTGTCTGAAATCATCCTTTGAAATAAACGGTCCATCTTTTGCTGCCTCCACCACTGCATCAGCAGCAATATCACCCATACCTGCTATAGAATCTAAAG
>CAZLTS010000112.1:0-4564 GCA_964562495.1 uncultured Lachnospiraceae bacterium
CGTTTATACGGAATCACTGTACTGGTTGTAGACTGCTGATCCAATACCTGTATAGTATAATCATCACCATTACGGTAATTAATCACCATTACAACACCGCCTAGAAATAGCAAAAGCACAACGATACCTAAAAATAGCCATGCCAGTTTGTGGCGCATATTGCTGTTAAATTTTCGAAAACGGGATGGTGTTTTCACACCGTCTCCCGTTTTTCGTCTACTTCTATTTGTTTTTTTTGTGGTCTGTCCACCTGTTCTTCTTTGTGCCAATCTATTCACCTACTTTTGTGTTGGTATCTCACCTGTTTGCTTCATATATTCGCTGCTTGACTTATCATACAGTGTAACCTGATCCTTCGTTGCTTCCACCATGCCCAGCTTTTCTTTCGCTTCTTTAATAATATAATCCATATCCATATATCCATTAATTGCGTAATCTAATGCATCATTCTGTACGGTCAACGCAGAAATCTCACTATTTAATGAACTAATGTTATTTGATTTCTCCGTAATTACCGCCTGGGTGTATAAATATGCCACGCACATAACTAAGCAAAATATAGCAGCACATCCCAAAAACAGTGCATATCTTGCATTCATGTGCAGTGCCTTTTTCGGTGCACGAACAGTCTTCACCTTAGTCCGCGAACGTCTCTGTGGTCTTACAGAGGGTGCTTCCTTTGGTGCAGCACTGTAACGATAAGCTACACTGCCATCCACATATTCCCCTTTCCTTAATTCTTTATACTCACTCACGCTTTATACCTCTATCTATGTCGTTCAAACACACGCAGTTTTGAACTCTTTGCTCTCTTGTTCTCTGTTATCTCATTCTCTGTTGGTACAATTGGTTTTCTTGTAACAACCCTTCCTTTTGAAACCTTACCACACACACACACCGGAAAATCTGGAGGACAGGTGCATGGAGATTCATTTTCCTTAAACTTTACTTTTACAATTCTATCCTCCAATGAATGAAATGTTATAATAGACAGCCTTCCCTTGTCATTTAACAATTCAATCATTGAATCAATAGAATCCTGTAAAACAGCCAGCTCTCTGTTGAGCTCTATCCTAATTGCCTGAAACGTCTTTTTTGCAGGATGCCCTTGTGCCATCCGGATCTTAGCCGGTATGGCAGCTTTTATAATATAAATCAACTCCCCAGTTGTTTCTATTGGCTTGTCCTTTCGATATGCCACGATATGCTTTGCAATGTTTTTCGCGAATCTATCTTCCCCATAATCACGAATTATACGATATAATTCGGATTCGCTATATTCATTGACGATATCTCTGGCCGTCTTAGGCTGCCGTGTATCCATCCGCATGTCAAGTGGGACATCTTCCCTGTAAGTAAATCCCCTTTGGGCATTATCTAACTGAAAGGAAGAAACTCCCAAATCCAGCAAAATGCCATCTACCTGATGGATATCTAATGCATCCAACACTTCCCTCATGTTGCAATAGTTGCTTCTGACAATTGTAACTTTGTCTTGGAACGGTTCTAATCGTTTCGTTGCCGCCAAAATGGCATCTCCATCCTGGTCGATTCCGATAAACCGTCCGTTTTCTCCTAACCGCTTGCACACCTCATAGGCATGTCCGGCACCGCCCAGTGTTCCATCCACATAGATGCCATCCGGTTTAATATCCAGACTTTCAATCGTCTCCGGTAATAAAACCGATGTATGTTTAAATTCCATGGGCGCTCCTTTCTAAATCCCGTGTTAAATTCCCAGTTCAGACATGTGTTCTGCCATAAAGTCCACTTCGTCTTCATCGTAGACATTACTATCTTCCCACTTCGTCGTATTCCAGACTTCAACCCGGTTACCTACACCTACTAAGGTAACTTCCTTTTCCAATTGGGCGAATGTTCTTAGCCCACCTGGAATTAAAATTCTTCCCTGCTTATCGGTTTCAACTTGGGCTGCACCTGCAAGGAAAAATCGAGAAAATTTACGTGCCGCTTTGTCAGACAGTGGTAATGCCCGCAGCTTCTCTTCTAGCTTCTTCCAGTCTTCTTCGGCGAACGCAAACAAACAACCGTCCAGACCCTTAGTAACGACGAACTGCTCCCCTAGCACTTCTCGAAACTTGGCCGGCACGATCAATCGCCCTTTGGCATCAATTGAATGATTGTATTCTCCCATGAACATAAGACTGCACCTGCTAAACTTTCTACTTTTGTGACACTTCTGCTAAAAATCCTCCACTTCGTGACACAAATCTACCACTTCGTACCACCTGATGATAATTCTAAACCATTTCACAATAATTTTCAAGGTGTTTTTCAGAAAAATGGCAACAAAATAAGGCACCTACAAGACGCCTTCTATATCTTGTAAATGCCTTAAATTTGTTACTATATTTTGTGTTTTTTAATTTGAATCCGTTTATACACAAGCAGCACTGCCACCACAATTGCCACAGTAATGGATAGCATTTGGGATACTGCAATGGATGTGCCTGGAATCAACAGCTGATCTGTTCGCAACCCTTCAATCCAGCTTCTTCCCACTGCATACCCTAAGGCGTACCATAAAAACACCTCTCCATCATAAGATTTCTTCCTGCGAAACAATAAAATCACCACTAAAAGAACCAGATTCCACAGAGACTCATACAAATATGTGGGATGCACCTGAATATACCCCAGTTCAGTTGCCGACTGGCCGAATACAGTCTGCATCTGTTCCTTGACTACCTCCGGCACCTTTGAATAGGAATAATAATCATCAAAATAGATTCGCATGGCAAATGGATTCCTATTTCCTGTTACGCTGCCAAAGGCCTCCCGATTAAAGAAATTCCCCCATCTTCCAATTACCTGTCCCAGCACCAGTCCCAGACAGGCTGTATCCAACATAAGTGGAAAGGATTTTTTCTTAACCTTCGTGTAAACCAGGCAGGTAATTACCGCCGCTATAATGGCTCCGTAAATAGCCAAGCCTCCATTACGCAGTCTGAATATCTCAACTAAATCGTCCTTATAGTCCTCCCACTTAAAGATAACATAATAAAGTCTGGCACCGATAATACTGACAATCACCTCATACAAAGCAAAATCCAGATAATCATCTACACTCTGTCCTGTGGCTTTTGCCTCCAAACAAGCAACCAAGATGCCTATAGCAATAGCACTGGCAATGACGATACCATAATAAGCGATTTCAAATCCAAATATGCTAACGGATTTCCCCATATTTTCTATGACAATCCCCAGTTTTGGAAATTCAATACTAATTGTTGCAAGCATTTGTTTCCTCCCCATTTGTTTATTTTCATAGGTTTGATTCTACCCCTTTTTCCATAAAAATGCAACTGCAGCCTTAGAGGATTGATATTTTTTTCATTTTATCTTTTACTTTTTCTTCAAATATGATACACTAGGGAATTGATTAAAACTATTTTTAATGCGATAAGATTGGAGGCATATATGAAGCTTGGTATTGTAGGCTTACCAAACGTAGGTAAAAGTACATTATTTAACTCTTTAACAAAGGCAGGTGCTGAATCTGCTAATTATCCTTTTTGCACCATAGATCCTAATGTAGGTGTGGTTCCGGTTCCCGACTCTCGTCTGGATGCACTGGCTGCACTATATAATTCCGCTAAGATTACACCGGCTGTAATTGAATTTGTAGACATCGCTGGTCTGGTAAAGGGTGCATCCAAGGGCGAAGGCTTAGGCAACCAGTTTCTGGCTAATATCCGCGAGGTAGATGCCATTGTACATGTTGTCCGTTGTTTTGAGGATACTAACGTAATCCATGTAGATGGCAGCGTAGATCCCATTCGTGATATTGAAACCATTAATCTGGAATTAATCTTCTCTGATGCAGAGATTTTAGAACGTCGTATTGCAAAGATTACCAAATCTGCCCGTTCTGGTGCTGACAAGGCTGCCGCTAAGGAGTTACCTTTTGCAACCAGATTACACGATTACTTAGAGGAAGGACATCTGGCACGTACCTTCGAAACAGAAGACGAAGATGAAGAAGCATGGCTGGCAAGCTATAACCTATTAACAGCGAAGCCTGTTATCTTTGCTGCCAATGTATCTGATTCCGATTTGGCAGATGATGGTGCAAGTAACCCCCATGTTACAGCCGTTCGGGAATATGCCAAAGAAACAGACTGTGAAGTATTTGTAATCTGTGCTGAAATTGAACAGGAAATTTCTGAATTAGATGAAGATGATAAGGCAATGTTCTTAGAAGATTTAGGATTAAGCGAATCCGGTCTTGATAAATTAATTCGTGCAAGTTATAGAATTCTTGGTCTAATCAGCTATTTAACAGCAGGGGAAACCGAAACAAGAGCCTGGACTATCACCAAGGGAACGAAAGCTCCTGGTGCTGCAGGTAAGATTCACAGTGATTTCGAACGTGGCTTTATTCGTGCCGAAGTCGTAAATTATCAGGATTTATTAGACTGCGGCACTTATGCAAAAGCCAAAGAAAAAGGACTTGTAGGATTTGAAGGTAAAGAAGACGTGGTAAAATATGGTGATGTGATTCTATTCCGTTTTAACGTATAGAAATCAATCCTTTGTTTCC
>CAZLTS010000113.1:0-4502 GCA_964562495.1 uncultured Lachnospiraceae bacterium
GATTCTCCAATATTTTAAGAAAGGGGCTGTAACTTCTGTCCGCCAAATCCAGGGCTTACCGTCATCACAAGAATCAAGTCCACTTCCTGTACAATATAGTCAAGCACGTCCAAGGGCGTTGCGGGACTAATTGCAACACCACAGCGCATGCCAAGTCGTTTAATCTTGGTCACTGTTTTGTACAAATGCTGACACGCTTCTGCATGCACCGTAATTAAATCAGCTCCGGCTTTCCGAAACTCGTCCAACAGCCGAATGGGTTCCTGAATCATTAGATGCACATCAAAAGGCTTACTTGTGTAGCTTCGCAGGCACTCCATAACTGGCATACCTACTGAAATACTCGGCACAAAAGAACCATCCATAACATCAATATGGATATAGTCTGCTCCTGCCTGATCTGCTGCTTCAATCTGAGCGCCAAGTCTGGCAAAATCAGAAGCAAGAATTGATGCTGATAACTTAATCATAGGTTTTCTCCTCCATTACATTAATATTTCTTTTTCTGTTTTACTTCTTCATAAAACAGCTTATAATTTTCGTATCTGCTTTCAGCAATTAGTGACTGACTAACTGCATCCTTCACTGCACATGCAGGCTCCTGCATGTGTACACACCCGTTAAAACGACAGGTGCCTATATAGGGGGCGAATTCCGGGAAACAATACTGCAGTGTATCCGCTTCCATTCCTTCTACATATAAGGAACTAAATCCCGGAGTATCTAATATATAAGTATCTTCTTCTACGAAAAACACTTCTGAATGTCTTGTCGTATGTCTTCCTCTTCCAATTTTAGCACTAACCTCTCCCGTATCCATGTTTGCCTTAGGTACCAGCAAATTCAACATGGAGGATTTCCCCACACCGGAAGGTCCTGCCAATACTGTTGTTTTCTTACGAATCAGCTTTCGTATTTCATCTATGCCTTGTCCTGTCTGTGTACTGGTAATCAAAACAGAATAACCGGCTTTCTTTTCATAGGCATCTATGGCCTGTAGTAAATCAAAATCATACGTATCATCTGCTTTGTTAAAGCAAAGCAAAACAGGAATCTCCTGATAATCCATAGAAACCAGAAAGCGGTCCAATAGATTCAGGTTAGGCTGTGGGCTTGACAGTGCAAACACTAGCAAGGCCTGATCTACATTGGCAACTGCCGGACGAAGCAGTGTATTCTTTCGTGGCAACAGCTTCACAATATTACCTGTATGTTCTTCTAACGACAGTGCGGTAATCTCCACATTATCCCCTACCAGGGGTTTTAACTTCTGATTCCGAAATGCACCCTTCGCTTTACATTCGAATACACCGATTTCCTCTACGTACACATAGTAAAATCCTGCGATTCCCTTCACTATTTTTCCTTGCATAAAAAACCTACTCTAAGCCTAATCTGCTAATCCGTTTACCGGTACAGATAACTCCCATACCTTCGTACCATCTAGCGTTAATTCCACATTGCAAATTGTAGCTGTATCCTGCTCTATGGTATATGTCCATGTGTCTGTTGGCCAGGTAGACAAATCGCTGTAGCTTCCCAAAGCAATTTCCTCACCATCAATTGTAATTGCAACAGCGCCACTCGTAATCTGACCGCCATCATTAATCTGAGATTTCTGAATGGTTACAGTACCAATATATTTTCTTGCAACTGTAGTCTCTGCTGCCGTTTCTGTTTCTTTTCCTTTGCTGATGGTAACATTAACAGTGCTTCCTAAGTCTGCCATAGTTCCTGCAACAGGATCTGTATACATAACGCCGCCTTCCTCTACACTGTCGCTATAATCTTCTGTTACCGTACCAAATACAAAGCCAGCTGCTTCAATTGCTTTCTTAGCCTTTTTCTTTGTATATCCTACCACATATGGTACTTCTGCCTGTGCCGGTCCAGAGCTTACTACCAGATTCACACTGGAGCTCTTAGGCAGCTTCTCACCTGCATCCACACCCTGTGAAATAACGACACCCTTGGATACGTTATCATTTTCTTCGTAGGTTACATTACCCTTCTTAAGTCCCTGTGCCTGAAGCTTACTTTCTGCTTCGTCCTCTGTAGCGCCTACCACACTAGGCACAACGGCATCCCCTTCATATTCCGTACCCTTACTTACAACTAAAGTAATGGTATCTCCATACTGTACCTCCGTACCAGATGGGGAAGAGCTAATAATCTTATTGGTATCTACAGTATCACTAAATTCGTACTGTACATCGGACTTTAAGCCCAAGCCCTCTAACTCTGTCAGAACATCATCTAGCTTCTGTCCGGTATAATCAGATACCACGAACTTATCTGCGCCCTGACTGATAGTTAATGTAATGGTTGTATTCTTAGCAATTACAGTGCCTGCCTTCTCAGACTGTTCGCAAATTAAACCTTCCTGCACTGTATTACTCTTCCCATAAGTATACTTCTTTCCCAGATTGCACTCTTCCAAAAGTGCCTCTGCTTCTTCCGCTGTCTTACCAATCAAATCCGGCATATATGTATAGCGCTCATCTAAGGTCTCTGTTGTTGCATCTCCTAAGTCAATGCCGTTACTTCCTTCACCGGGCTTAAAGAACTTCCACGCAAGCATAACAACAATAACTAAAAATACCACGCCGGCAATAATACCACCGACTGCAATAATTCTGTCAATCTTAGGGTTTACTGCATCAATATCATTCTGCTCGTCATCCTCATCGTTTTCTTCGTCCTCGTCCTCTGACTGCTGAAACTCCGCCGGATCACTTTGAATAACGCCAGCTTTTACCTGACGGGGATCAAACATAACTGTCTTACCATCAGATGGTTCTAAATCTGCAAACTGAACAAAATCCTCGTCCGGATGAATTAAAGAACGCTTTAAGTCTGCAATCATAGAAGAAATCTTTAAGTATCTTCGGTCTGCCTGTTTCTGCGTGGCTTTCTCCACGATTTTCTCTGTGCTAATAGGCAGCTCTTCCACATATGCTTTTAAGTTAGGCATCTTTCCCTGAATATGCTGCAGGGCAATGGCTACTGTGGAATCGCCTTCAAAAGGCACCTGACCGGTTAGCATCTCAAACATGGTAATACCCAAAGAATAGATATCACTCTTCTCATCTAAATATCCGCCTCTGGCCTGTTCCGGTGAAATATAATGAACAGAACCCATGGCATTGGAATTAATGGTATTAGCAGATACTGCCCTGGCAATACCAAAATCCGTTACCTTTACTTTACCTTCTTTAGAAATAATAATATTCTGCGGTTTAATATCTCTATGAATAATATGGTTATTATGGGCACACTCTATTCCCTGTGCCACCTGGATGGCAATACTGGTTGCTTCTTTAACGGATAAGTGTCCCTTTTTCTGAATGTACTTCTTAAGCGTAATGCCTTCAATCAGCTCCATTACGATATAATACAAATTCTGATCCTCACCTACATCGTAGATACTTACAATATTCGGGTGGGATAATCCTGCTGCTGACTGTGCTTCAATACGGAACTTGGATACAAAGTTTTTATCCTCACTAAATTCCTGCTTTAACACTTTAACAGCAACAAAACGATTTAATTTGTGATCCTTGGCCTTGTACACATCAGACATACCGCCGGAGCCTACCTGGTCTACGATCTCATATCGGTCGCCGATGAACATACCCTTTCTTACTACCATATCTTTTTTCCTTTCTAAACACCAGTTTTGTAGGTACGGTCTAATTGTACCACTACAACTGAAACGTTATCACTGCCACCATTTTCATTGGCCTGTGCAATTAACAGTTTTACAATTTCCTCTACATCATCACGATCGTTAACGATATGTTTGATAACAATATCTTCCACCATATTCGTCAAACCATCAGAACACATTAAAATCTTATCTCCCGGCTCGTACTCGATTTCAAAGAAATCAGGTACCACCTGTTCCTCCGCGCCAATGGCACGGGTGATAATGTTCTTCTTCTGGTGCTGTCTGGCATTTTCTTCCTTCAATTCCCCCAGACTTACCATTTCCTCTACCAGGGAATGATCCCTGCTGATTTGTTTAATAGAGTCATTAATCAGATAAAATCTGCTATCTCCTACATTGGCAATGTAGATTGCTTCAGGAAGGACCGTTGCCACAACAATGGTCGTTCCCATACCCTCGTAATCGTCACTGCTTTTTGCCTTCTCTACCAAAGCCTTATTCGCTCGGGCTATGGCTGTATCAATTAAAGTAATGGGACTTAATTCTTTTCCTTCTTTTATATACGCAACAACCTGCTCTACCGTCATTCTGGAAGCAACATCACCTGCCCGGTGTCCACCCATACCATCCGCAACTATATACAGATTCGGCAGATTGCCAACAGGGGTTTCCGACACAAAAATAAAGTCCTGATTTATAGTCCTCTGTTTTCCAATATCTGTCTTGCCAAATGCACTCATGGCTTTCTCCTTTCAGTCAAGTCGTTCTTTCCTCCAAATATGAGCGTCGCAACTGTCCGCAAGCCCCTTTGATATCTCTCCCCATTTCTCTT
>CAZLTS010000114.1:0-4495 GCA_964562495.1 uncultured Lachnospiraceae bacterium
ATTGGTAGTAGTTTCTGCTTTATCATTGTCATTACAACCTGTTAGCCTACACCCAAATAGAAGCCCTACTATAATTTTCATTTTCTTCATACAAAAACACCTCCGTTCACATTTTTTGACACGCACCATAATCTTATATAGAGATTATAACATAGCTGGCACAACAAAATGTGACGGAGATGTAAAGAAACTGTAAAAGTTTCAATTATTTTACGGTTACTGTGGCTACAACAGGCACCTTCTCATCATGTCCTTTACCGCATGGCATAGGTACGGAGAAGTTCGGTGTACCGTCCGGATTCCAATATAAACGAACTAAGGAAGCATTTCTTCCTGCATCGTATAACGGTTCATATCCCGGGTCTACCAGATAACGTTCTTCCTGTCTTGCATGATATACGAAGATATCATGTCCATACTCATCAAATGTAAAGCTGTTATGTCCCGGTCCAAACTGTCCATTGGCTTTGGAGCTCTGGAATACCGGGAATGGACTCTTCTTCCAGTTAGAAGCATCTAATAAGTCTGCATCTTCATCAATAGTCAAAAGTCCGTTACAATAAAATGCATCTGTTCCACTGGCAGAGTAAGTCATGAAAATCTTACCATTTCTACGGATAAAGCCTGGTCCCTCACATACAGGGAAGCCATGACGTTCCCAATTTAACACTGGCTCAACAATCATAGTAACACGCGAAGAATCGATGGTAGTCGGATCAACCATCTTAGCTACATAGATGTTAGAGTTCGTTGGATGTGGGTGCTTCTCAGCCCAGAATAAATATAATTCGTCCTTTAACTGCAATACAGAATGGTCTAAGGAAAATTCTGTAAATGCGATAGAATCATCAGTGGATGTCTTAACCGGTCCATGATTAATCCATGTTCCAGTCATAGGATCTGCATCTGCACACTCTAATACATGTGGGCGAATCTGCCACAGGTCATTTTCGTTAATGGTTGTAGTATAGTAAATATACCACTTACCGCGAATATAATGGATCTCCGGTGCCCAGATATGGGGACTCTGATTTCCTGGAAGGGGATCTCTGTCAAATACGGAAATCTCTTCATACTTACCAGAATCATCTGCCAGATCCTCCAGTGTTGCTGCATGGCGCAGATAAATATGACGATACTGATACTCACCTACAAGGTTATGGTCTGCATCTGTGTGAGATGCTGTGAAATAGTAGGTTCCGTCTGTATGCTTATAAATAAAAGGATCTGCCCGATGAAAAATCAATGGGTTGGTGTAGTGATGAATCACTGCATTACCATGAACTGTATAAGTCCCCGGTCCCGCATTTAACTGTTCTGCATCATCCCAAACTACCTTTTCCTCTTCCTGTCCACCATTGGAATAATTTACTTTAACCATCTGAGGCAGCTGGATATTCCCGGCTTCTACTGTAATGGCAATATTCTCTGCATCAACTACAGTAACAGGTTCCGGCTTGCCATAAACTGCCTGTAACCCCTCTAAAACTGCTTCCGTTACAGCTACATAAGGTGCTGCTTCATAAGTTACTGTATCTGCATCTACATAACCAGCCTCTTCATAGTGAATCAAATCCTGGGTTGTATATATATAAATCTTGTTTGCATCACAGCTATCGTTGGCATATAGTGTATAACCATTGTCCTGTGCTACAAATACAGGGTTCTTCATACGTTTTGAACCAGCCACAGGAAACAGAATACCATTTCCACCATTTAACATATACCAGCTCTCTCCATCATAACTATACTCCAGATGTAAGCTGTCGGACTCTTCATTATTCCAGTCCATCGTATATGGCTTAATTAAAAATTGCTTACTCATTGGCACATTTCCTTTCTTTCAAAGACTTTTCGGTAGGATTATACCACATATTTTCAGGGAAAGAAACCTTTATTTTTATTTTCCTTGTGAAATCCGAATAATATTAACAGAGTAAGCCTTCATCTCGTAGGTAAACTGTTCTCCTACTGTAATAGTACTCTCCTCGTCTTGGGCTGCCAGTGTCATTTTCGTATTTTTCACCGTCTTATTGCTGGCTGATAATGTAGTTACTTTTGCTTCAGACTGTATGTCTGTGGCACCTGTAATTTCCACATCTACCTTCGCTGTGGCAGCACCTACATTAACAAGCTTAATGATAATATCTCCGTTTTCATCAATACTGGTTGTTTCATATAAATCATTTTGAGAATTCTCAATTTCGTTTACAAATTCATCCTTCAAAATATTGATTCCCACGTTATTAGCAAACATCTTCTGTACATAGTAATTAACGGAACCATAAACGGAATCATTGGAATACCAAATCATATCGGGTTCCCATTGGTTTGATTTATCATTGGCAAACAGTGGGGCATAACACGCCATTTTTACAATATCCGCATTTCGTTCAATACCGGTTAAGTAGGCTGCCTCTGCTAATGCTGCTTCCATATCATTAGACTTAGCTGCATATTCTCCTAAGAAAACCGGCACACTGCTTCTGTCATAGCTGTCATAACGGGTTGTATTCTCTAAAAACCAGTCTGGTGTTTCGTAATAATGCTCGTCTACCAAGCCTGCATAGCTTAACTTGTCAGATTTTGTCTTAATTACATTCCATGCATTCTGATCTCCGGAATTTGGTCCATTGGCTACAATAAAGGAAACCCCTTCATATACCTCCGGATTCTCAGCCTTAGCTGCTTCTAATGCTTCTACAAACTTATTATAATGCATATAATATTCTGTCTGCCACTGCTCATTTCCGATTCCTACATAAGTAAGCGGGAACTTCTCCGGATGTCCCATAGCAATTCGCACTGCACCCCAGGTTGTTGTTTCATCACCCCGGCAAAATTCAATTAAATCTAATGCATCCTGTATGTACTGCTGAAACTCATCGCTATTTAAATCCAAAGAATAATATTCGTCACTTTGGATTGGACAGGTCATACCGGCATTTACCACTGGTACAGGCATACAGTCTAAATCTTCACATAGCAGGAAGAACTCATAAAATCCCATTCCGTAGGTCATATAGTAAGGATCGTTGGTAGAATTATTCCAGATGTTTAAATCATAGCTTCTGGCTGCCACGTCACCTACTGTAGTTTCTCCATTTACTTCCCACTCCAGACCATATCCAATGGACTGCTTCCAACTATAGGCGTCCTCTAAGGTCTTACCTTCAATTAAGCAGCCACCTGGGAAACGTAGGAAGCTTGGATTTAGAGATTCCAGATACTCTCCAATATCCTTACGAATGCCATTTTCTCTGTTCTTGTAGGTTTCTGTAGGGAACATAGACAGGCTGTCCATCGCTACCGTTCCTTTTCCAATCTTAACACACAGACGTAAACCGGAATTCTTGGTATCTGTTGCAGTTAAGGTTACTTCGTATTTCCACCAGCTGTTTGTAATGCTGTCTATAGTTGCTTCCCCATAGCTGTTGCCCTGGGTATCCTCTAGCGCAATGGTTACGTCTCCTGTGTAGCTGTCACTTTTTAAAAATACAGTAACCTTATACTGGGCATCTTTTGTAATAGAAAGACCATTTAAATATCCTGTGTTTCCAATTCCCTGCTTCGTGTCAGCAGTGTTGGTTAACACTGCATAGTGGGTATTGTTCTCATTTAAATAAGACTGGTCTGTACTTCCGTCCTGTACCTCAAAGGTAAAGTCAGCCTCTGGTTCCTCCCAGCCATGCTTTGCCTGCTTGTTTGCCTTATCCCCATATTCAAAGGAACCATTTTTCACCATCTCAGCGTACATACCGCCATCCACAGTATGGTTAATATCTTCTATAAAGAGTCCATATAAGCTGTCGCTAATCACACTGGTTTCATCCAGATTACTTGTATCAGCATCAATCTTTAGGCTATACTCCATCTGGGATACTGTGTTGGTTGTGCCACTGCCCTGGGTTGTGACCTGCTTCGGTGTCGCCTCCTCTACCACTTTCGTTGTTTCACTGTCACTGCCACTGTCACAGCCATAGATTCCCGCTGCCATAGTCACTACAAGACACAATGCCAGCATTTTTTTACTTTTTCTCATGCAACCTCTCTCCATTTCATAAAGTAAAACTGCCATCTTACCAGTTTCCTGATAAAATGACAGTTTAGATAACCTGTGGAATTAGTTGTTGATTAACTTATCTTCGCCATTCCAGCTATACAGCTTACGAATCTCTTCGCCAACCTTCTCTGCCGGATGCTCAGAAGCTAACTTTCTCATAGCACGGAAGTGTGCCTGTCCACCTGCTGCAGACATATCTAATAAGAAGTCTTTTGCAAAAGTACCATCCTGGATATCCTGTAAAATCTTCTTCATAGCCTTCTTTGTATCTTCTGTAATAATCTTAGGTCCTGTGATGTAATCACCATACTCTGCTGTGTTAGAAATAGAGTATCTCATTCCTGCAAATCCTGACTGATAGATTAAGTCTACGATGAGCTTCATCTCGTGGATACACTCAAAGTAAGCATTTCTTGGATCATAACCAGCTTC
>CAZLTS010000115.1:0-4482 GCA_964562495.1 uncultured Lachnospiraceae bacterium
TGCCAGTGGCAGTTCTCCGGCATATGTGTATATGTTTATTGAAGCACTGGCTGATAGTGCGGTGAAATATGGTATGCAACGGGCAGATGCCTATGAATTTGTAGCGCAGACTGTTATGGGCTCAGCGAAAATGGTACTGGAAACCAAGGCACATCCTGGACTATTAAAGGATATGGTATGTTCTCCGGCGGGCACTACCATTGCAGGCGTAGAGGAATTAGAAGCGGAGGGCTTTCGTAGTGCCATTATGAAGGCAACGGATGCGTGTTATGCACGTGCTAAAGAATTAGAAGCACAGTAAATGCGGAATGGAGAATAAAAATGAAAACATTTAAACGATTAGAGAGAAAACAGATTTATAAGGGTGCCATTATTGATGTGTATAGAGACCAGGTGGAGACACCGGCGAAAGCAGTGGTAGAGTGGGATTTTATTGGCTATCGCGGGGCAGCAGCCGTAGTGCCGGTTACAGTGGACGGTAAAATCGTTATGGTACGTCAGTGGAGAAATGCCTTAGACCGTTACACCTTAGAGATTCCTGCAGGTGGTCTGTTAAATGTACAGGAGGAAGCAATCGAATGTGCTAAACGGGAATTAGAGGAAGAAACTGGATATAAATGTAATCGTTTGGAATATTTAATGTCCATTCGTACAGAGGTGGCATTCTGCAATGAAAAAATAGACGTTTATGTGGCACGGGACTTAGAACCAAGTGTGCAGAATTTAGATCCGGACGAATTTATTACAGTGGAGGTCTGCGACTTGGAAGAATTAAAAGAAATGATTTATACAGGAAAGCTGCAGGACTCTAAGACCATAGCAGCATTGCTGGGGTATGAAAATAAATATTTAAAAGGCTAGGCACGTCTTTTTTTAAAATTTACGCATACACATAACTATAAGCAGAACTAGGAGTGCATGTATGTATAAAAAAGACCGTCCGATTTTTGTGGTGGCGTTGTTGTTGGGAATTTTCCTTGCCATTGCCTTTATCATTTATTATAAAGAGCAGCAGCTGAATGAGTATGAAAATTATTTATCGCAGGCAGGAGAACAAATTAGCCAGATATCAGCCTATGGCTTAACATTTTTAAAAACGGTGGTATACGAAAGAGGAAGAGAGTTTCTTTTCCTCTTTTTTTTCTCTATGCTGCCGGTGGGGAAAATGATTCAGGTGGTTTATGTAGCTTGGGTCAGCCTAAGACAGACTGTGCTTTTATGGGGTTGTTTTGGAATCTATGGCTGGAAGGGAATGGGAGTATGGCTGGCATATGGACTTCCCCAAGGGATATTTTATGGACTGGCAGTGTATTACATTATCCGTAGGCGAGAGTATTTACAGGAGCTTATGGAAGTAAAACACCCAATGTCAAAAAAGATTCTGCCATTGGGTGTGTATCTATGCTTATTATTAGCAGGTATGCTTCTGGAAGCATTTTTGAATCCTGCACTTGTGAAATGGATGCTTCTTAAAGTATAGCATCTTATTTAGATAAGCCTACAGAGACTGGTACATATCTAAAATCAGTTTTTCAGTCTTATCCCAGCCTAAACAAGGATCTGTAATGGATTTACCATAAGTACCATCACCAATCTTCTGGTTGCCATCTTCAATATAGCTTTCAATCATCAGACCTTTGACAAAAGGTACTAATTCAGGATTTAACTTACGGCTGTGCAGTACCTCCTTGCAAATACGAATCTGCTCGATATACTGCTTATTAGAGTTAGAGTGGTTGGCATCTACAATAACAGCAGGGTTTTCCAGATTTAATCCGTGGTACATCTTGTGCAGAAGAATCAAATCCTCGTAGTGATAGTTAGGAATACACTGACCATGCTTATTTACGGCACCACGTAAAATGGTATGTGTTAATGGGTTACCGGTAGTGGTTACTTCCCAACCACGGTAAAGGAAGGTATGTCCCTGCTGTGCAGCAACAACGGAGTTTAACATAACGGAAAAATCGCCGCTAGTTGGATTCTTCATACCGGCAGGAATATCCATGCCGCTGACTGTTAAACGATGCTGCTGATCTTCTACAGAACGGGCACCAATGGCAACGTAGGATAGAATATCAGATAAATAACGATAGTTTTCTGGGTAAAGCATCTCATCAGCACAGGTTAATCCGGTTTCTGCCACTGCATCAATATGAAGCTTACGAATGGCAAGCAGACCTTCTAACATATCTGGCTTCTTCTCCGGATCTGGCTGGTGAATCATTCCCTTGTAACCGATACCGGTTGTACGAGGCTTATTTGTATAAATACGAGGCACAATGAAAATCTTGTCCCCTACCTTGTCCTGCAGCTTAGCCAGACGATTGGTGTAATCTAAAACCGGGTCCGGATGATCTGCGGAGCATGGGCCAATTACTAAAATAAACCGGGAATCTTTACCGGTAAAAATGTCTGCCAACTGGGCATCACGTGTCTCTTTTATTTGTTTTACTGAATCAGGAATGGGATAGGACTCCTTGATTTCAGCAGGTGTTGGTAATTTTCTTTGAAAATCAAAACTCATTGTCTTTCTCCTTATGTATAATCTAAGATATTATAGCAAAAAAAAGGAAAAAATCAAGAGTTTAGGGGAAAATGTGGTATACTGGGCATAAGGAGGTAGTTGCCTATGCGGATGTATGATTTAATTGAAAAGAAGCGAGATGGCGGCACATTAAGTGCAAGAGAGCTTCGATGGCTGGTGGAGGGCTATACAGCAGGAAGCATTCCAGATTATCAAATGGCGGCTTTTTTAATGGCAGTCTATTATCAGGGAATGAGTCAGGAAGAAACATTGGAGTTTACCATGGCTATGGCAGATTCTGGTGAGAGGCTAAAACTTAGCGATATCCAGGGCGTGAAGGTAGATAAGCATAGTACAGGAGGAATCGGAGATAAGGTTTCCCTTGTGTTAAGTCCTATTGTAGCAGCCTGTGGAGTGAAGGTAGCCAAGATGTCCGGCAGGGGACTAGGCTTTACTGGTGGAACCATAGATAAGTTAGAAAGTATTCCCGGATTTTCTACAAACTTGTCCCGTGAGCAGTTTATCAGACAGGTAAATAAGGTTGGCTTTGCCATTATGGGACAGACGAGTCAACTGGCACCTGCAGATAAGAAAATTTATGCCCTGCGGGATTTGACTGCAACAGTAGAAAGTATGCCTTTAATTGCCAGCAGTATTATGAGTAAGAAGTTGGCAGCAGGTGCCGATGGTATTGTACTGGATGTAAAATGTGGGGACGGTGCTTTTATGAAAACAAGGGAAGCAGCCAGACAATTGGCAGATACCATGATTGCCATTGGAACCGGAGCTGGAAAAATGGTGGAAGCAGTGCTTTCGGATATGAACCAGCCATTGGGCTATGCAGTGGGCAATGCATTGGAGGTTAAGGAAGCTATTTATGCCCTTCAGGGAAATGGACCGGAAGATTTAATGGAAACTTGTTATGAATTAGGCGCCCATATGCTTTGCATGGCAGGACAGGCTAAGGATAAAGAAGCTGCAGTAGCACGCATGAAGGAAGCAGTAGCAACGGGGGCGGCATTACAGCGGTTTCGTGCCATGATTGCTGCCCAGCAGGGAGATGAAACGGTAATAGAGAATCCAGATAAGTTACCTCGGGCAGCTTATGAAATCCCAGTTCTAATCAAACAAACAGGTGTTATAACAGGTATGTGTTGTAAAGAAATTGGAACAATCTGTATGCAGTTAGGTGGCGGTAGAAAGAAAAAGGAAGATGCAATCGACCCTGCAGTAGGCATTGTGCTGTGTAAAAAAGCAAATGACAAGGTTGCCTCTGGGGAAACAGTGGCCGTAATTCACAGCAATCATCTGACGTTGGGACACGAAATGGCGGAAAAACTGGAAAAAACCATAACAGTGGCTTAAAATGTTAGAAAGAAGAAGGAAAATGTAAAAAATTTATAAAAACCAATGGCATTACTTGTTTTTTTATGTGAATAATGCTATACTTTTGAAAGCAGAGTGTTTCTGAATGATAAAACAAAAGGAGGAATTAAAATATTATGGCAAGAAGCATGAAAACAATGGATGGTAATACTGCAGCAGCACACGTATCCTATGCGTATTCTGATGTAGCAGCTATTTACCCCATTACGCCATCATCTGTTATGGCGGAGTTGTCTGACAAGTGGGCAACAGAAGGCAGAAAGAATATTTTCGGACAGGAAGTTGCAGTTACAGAGATGCAGTCTGAAGGTGGTGCAGCTGGTGCTGTACACGGCTCATTAGCAGCTGGTGCATTAACAACTACATTTACAGCATCTCAGGGTCTGTTACTGATGATTCCGAATATGTACAAAATTGCAGGTGAATTACTGCCGGGCGTTATTAATGTATCTGCTCGTGCATTAGCAAGCCATGCATTATCTATTTTTGGTGACCACTCAGACGTATATGCTTGTCGTCAGACAGGTTTTGCAATGCTGTGTTCATCCAGCGTACAGGAGGTTATGGAC
>CAZLTS010000116.1:0-1892 GCA_964562495.1 uncultured Lachnospiraceae bacterium
TAATGATTCGTTTTCTTTAACGATTACGTTTGACATAGCTTAACACCTGACCTCCCTCCAGTTGTGTATTGTGCATAATACAACTGTTTGGGTATTTTTTTGCACTAGTGTTATTATAGCATACATTTTCAAATCGTCAACCGCTTTTTTGCATTTTATGAAATTATTTTAATAACTATTTAGCAATTGCCCAAACTGCTCTGTTGTCACCTTCCATTGTGATACACATCTTCTCGTCACGAGGTGCCTTCTCAGTAGCCTGCTTAATTGCAACACCATTATATGTCTTACCATCAATGTTAAATGTTACAGAGGTTCCATCAACAGTCCATGTACCTGTTACATCACCGGTAATCTGACCATCTGCTGTTAATGTAATGTTCTGTGGTGTAATAACACCCATTGTAGTATCACCACTCTTATGATAGTACTGACCTGGTGTATGAATTGCAAATGCATAATCACCAGCAATCTCATCTGCACTGTATCCACTCTCAGGTAATGTTTCACCTGTGTATTCAAATGGTGCTGCTACCAACCATCCTTCATCATTTAACCATAACTGGTGAACACGAACCTCATGTCCTTCTTCTGGTGTATTATTAGCAAATCTGGTATGGTAAACTAAGTATGCCTTACCGTCCTCATCTACAAATGCAGAGTTATGACCCTGTGCAACCTCAATCTTATTCATACCAACACTGGTCCAGTCAACACTACTCATGATTCTGTAACCAATGCCATTTAACTTGTTATCAGACCAAGACTTGTAAATGGCAGAAACACCGTTAGCATCTACATAAGGTCCATTAATGTTCTCAGAACGGAATACACGCATCTGGTAACCTTCCTGAGCAGATAATCCTGCATAGGATAAGAATAAGAAGTAATACTTATCCATCTTTAATAAATAAGCACCTTCACCGGAGCAGTAATAACCGCCGGCAATCTTATATCCGAAGTAAGCATCGGATTCATTTTCTACAGTTTCATAAGTCTGTGTATAATCTCTTAAACCTGTTGTAGTATCTAGCTTAAGCTGGTAAATACCTGCTGACCAGGAACCATATGTCATCCATAAGTTACCATCATCATCATACTGTACGTTAGGGTCAATAGCATTTAACATAGAGTTATTAGAAATAGACTGTGTCTGTGCGTACTTAGATAAGTCAGCACCTTCACCTAATACCTTATATACGTCAGTAGAATCTACTCTGGATGCACCAACTGTAACACCTACCTGTAAACGAACTCTTAAAGTATCATCTCCAACCTTAACATTCTTAAATACGTTAAAGGTAGAACCTGAACTGGAGCTACCTGTAAATCCAGAATAAACAACATCACCTACATATTCGTAAGGTCCTTCGATACTGTCAGCTGTTAATAAGGAAATAATAGACTGCCAGTTATCACCATTTAAGCTCATGTACATACACCACTTGCCCATAGTCTCATTGTAAATAACATCTGGTGCCCACATATTACCATCAATAGTGGTATTATTCTCTGTATAGCAATAATTATTCCATACATCACCAAGAATATTCTTATAATCGGAGCTTAGGTTTAATGTAATTGTAGACCAGTTCATTAGGTCTGTTGACTTAGCCCATGCACGATGAGAACCAAATACATAGTATGTACCTGTAGTCGTATCCTTAACAATAGAAGGATCGTGTACAGACACATGGGTTGTTGTTGCAGCTGCCTGGGCAACTACTGGATTGGCAATACCAATACCTGCTACAGAAGAAGCAATCAAGGTTAATGCAATCATGCTTGCAACCACCTTCTTACCTTTTTTCTTCTTAGCAATCAATAAAATAATAATTAAAACAACGACAACCACTGCAACGCCAATGGCGATAAATAATACAGTATTATCA
>CAZLTS010000116.1:1992-4477 GCA_964562495.1 uncultured Lachnospiraceae bacterium
TAAAACAACGACAACCACTGCAACGCCAATGGCGATAAATAATACAGTATTATCACTGCCTGAACTACTTGCTGTACTAGCAGTACCAGTTGCTGTTACTGTAAATTCCTTCTCTACAGTCTGTGTAGCACCTGCCGCTAAATTGCTAATTGTAGCAGCTCCGTCGGTAGAACTTAAACCATCCGGCAGGTTCATTGCCTGAATACTTACCGAATTAATATCATAGCTATTGGTATTCTCTACAGTAATCGTCATCTTTACTGTATCCCCTGTGCCATAGCTGTCTGCATCTGTTGTTACTGTAACATTTACGCCTTCTTCACTTGCAACGCCATCTTCGTCTGCGAAGCAAGCTGTAACACTTCCAAACATAAGCAATGCCAATGTAAGAAATGCCACGAAACTTTTCTTCATGATTTTCATGATCAAACCTCCTTTTGCATTATAATAGATTCTTCAAAATTTCCTGCGCCTTCTGTAAAGCTGCCGGAATCTGTGCCGGGTTGTTGCCACCGGCTTGTGCCATATTCGGGCGACCGCCGCCACGACCACCTAAGATAGCAGCAACTTCCTTTATTAAATTACCTGCATGAGCACCTCTGGAAATTGCTTCCGGTGTTGCTGATACAACTAAATTAACCTTATCTTCACCCTGTGCTGATGCAAAGACAACAACACATTCACCCAGTTTATCTTTATACTGGTCTGCCAATGTACGAAGTCCATTCATATCCATAGCGGGAACCTCTGCTGTTAAAAGAGAAATTCCGTTTACTGCTTCTGCTGCACTGGCAATATCTCCCATGGCATCCTGCGCCATCTGCTGCTTTAGCTTTTCATTTTCACTTTGCAGCTTCTTGATTTCATCTGCCATGGTCTGAATCTTCTTTGTTAACGCAGCCGGTTCTGCTTTTGCAGCCTTTGCCGCACTGTGTAACTGTTCTTCAATTTCTTTAAAGTGTGCCAGTACGCCATTGCCTGTTAATGCAACAATACGACGGACACCTGCTGCAATACCTGTTTCTGATACGATTTTAAATAAGCCAACCGTACTTGTATTACCTACATGGGTACCACCACATAATTCCACAGAGAAATCTCCCATGGATACAACACGAACGGTATCGCCATACTTCTCACCAAATAATGCCATAGCACCTGTTTTTCTGGCTTCTTCAATGGACATCTCCTTGGTAACAACCGGAAGTGCCTCACTGATTTTCTCATTAACGATTGCCTCTACAGAAGCAAGCTCATCTGGGGTAACTGCAGCAAAATGTGTAAAGTCAAATCGCAGCAAATCGCCATTTACGAAAGAGCCTGCCTGCTCTACGTGTGTACCCAATACTGTACGCAAAGCCTTCTGTAATAAATGGGTTGCACTATGGTTCTTCGCTGTAGCACTTCTAAGAGCGGCATCTACCTGCATATTCACAGTGTCACCAACATGGAATGCACCACGCACCACTTCACCAACATGCCCAATCTTGCCACCTAACAGCTTAATGGTATCTGTTACCTTGAAAGCACTGTCTGCACAAACAATCACACCCTTGTCTGCTTCCTGTCCACCCATGGTTGCATAGAATGGTGTTTCATCTACAATAATTGTACCTTCCATACCTGCTTCTAATGTATCACAAATGGCATCTGGTGTTGTCATAACTAAAATCTTCGCATCTGCCTGCAAACGATCATATCCAACAAACTTAGATGTAATAGACGGATCAATTTCTTCATATACCGTTGCGTCAGCGCCCATGTAATTGGTAACCTTACGTGCCTTTCTGGCAGTAACACGCTGATTCTCCATAGCAGCTGTAAAACCAGCTTCATCTACGGCAAAGCCCTTTTCTTCCAGAATCTCTTTCGTTAAATCTAATGGGAAGCCATAAGTATCGTATAGCTTAAAAGCATCCTCACCTGCTAATGTTGTCTTACCCTCTGCTTTCAAAGCAGCTTCCATATCGCCTAGAATAGTAAGTCCCTGGTCGATGGTTTTATTAAACTTGTTTTCTTCCTCGGTTAATACCTTAAAGATCATATCCCGCTTCTCAAACAGCTCCGGATATCCAGCCTTAGAGCCTTCTATTACAGTCTGACTTAACTTAGCTAAAAATACGTCGGAAATACCAAGTAATCTTCCATGACGTGCTGCACGACGAATCAGACGACGTAACACATAACCTCTTCCTTCATTGGAAGGCATAATACCATCTGAAATCATAAAGGTAGCAGAACGAATATGGTCTGTAATCAAACGAATGGAAACATCCTTCTTGGCATCTGTGTGATAGGTAGCATGTGCAAATTCACATACCTTATCCCGTAGTGCCTTAATGGTATCTACATCAAAAATAGAATCTACATCCTGAACAACTGCAGCCAAACGCTCTAGTCCCATACCAGTATCGATATTCTTCTGACTCAGTTCTGTATAATTACCATGTCCATCATTTTCAAACTGGGTAAATACATTATTCCA
>CAZLTS010000117.1:0-4470 GCA_964562495.1 uncultured Lachnospiraceae bacterium
AAAGCGAGTTGCCGAAGCGGGGCTTAATCGAGATTTTGCAACTGCCTGTTCCTATAGAAGTGCTAGAAAGTTTCCTTTAAAATTCTCCCACATGCGGACAACGACTCTGCGTCTGTCGAAGTGGTAGAAAAACAGCAAACATCAGCCAGCATAACGCTTTTAAAAACTTAGACACATTTTCTAAATACGCACCGGAACCAGTGCTGCATGTACCCTCCTCCTAGCCGCTGCCAGTAAATCAAGGAAAGCTGCAAACGCCTAATGTCAATAGCATAGAAAGGACAGTTTCAAATGGAAAAAATAACAAGTTTTACAATCGACCACTTACGTCTGCTGCCGGGTATCTATGTATCCCGAAAGGATCAGGCCGGTTCCCAGACCATCACTACCTTTGACATTCGTGTAACTCGCCCTAATTTTGAGCCAGTTATGAACACAGCAGAATTACATACCATTGAGCATTTAGGTGCTACATTTTTAAGAAATGATCCAGAATGGATGGAGAAGGTGCTGTATTTTGGTCCTATGGGATGCCGTACAGGATTCTACCTTCTGTTAAGTGGAGATTATTCTTCAAGAGATATCTTAGAACTAATGCGTCGTATGTGGAAATGGATGGCAGAATACAAAGGCGACGTGCCAGGTGCTGCTGCCAAAGACTGTGGCAACTACTTAGACCTGAATCTGCCTATGGCAAATTACGTGGCACGCCGCTATTATACAGATGTATTAGAACATATTACAGATGCGCAGTTAACGTATCCAGATTAAAATGAGTAGATGAACGGGGTAAAAGAAATAGAAGATATATTTCCCGTACTTCCCCATAGAGGGACCCCGTTTTCCGTTATAACATAATAGAAAGATACCAGACCAGGCTGCGTACATCTGGCGCAGTCCTAAGTTGGTAATTACCATAAAGCCAGCATTCCACAGCGCTTCCAGAGCTGCTGCCATGCTGTGGCCGTTTACCACAGGAGCATGTTTCTTTGCCAGATAGAAGCCAAAGATTAAAACAATACCAGAGGCACCGTAATCCGTATGAATCCAATTTGCCAGGTAGGCTACTGTAATGGCTATGAGAAACTGAATTTCCAACCGTTCTCTTACAATAGGCAACTGACATAGGTAAAGCATAGCCACACCAAATGCCAGTGTCCAGTACACATTCTGATGTTCCCCATACCAGACACAATGAAAGAATGCCAAATCAAAGGGCACCTCTGACAACAAAGCAAACAAAAGCAGCATACCCAGATAACGTGGTTTATTTCTTGTATGCTCCACGCCTTCTACAATCAGGAAGCAGAAAATGGGAAAGGATAACCGTCCCACTGTCCGCATCCATGGTTCACCAGCAAATAAAACCAGTCCAGCGTGGTCTATAACCATAGTAATCATGGCAATCATCTTTAATGTAAAATTATTCATAAGACTGAATCTCTCTGGCTGTTAATACAACCACCGTTCTTGGGGGTACTGCCAGCTTCTCCCCGTCCTCAAATAAAGTGCCATCTCCTGTAGCAATACAAATCTCCCAATGCTTCTTTCCTGTTGCCTTAGGTACTGCAAACTGCTGTTGCTCCCAATGCATGTTCCATGCAATATAAATATCTGTATCCGGCTCTTTTTCATCCAGCTTAGCATATGCGCCACAATACAGCATGGCAAAATGTCGGTTTACATGGGAAAAATCTGAAAACCATGGTGCATTAGAATGGAAGGACAAATCCGGCAGCCCAAGGGCATGGTAGTCACTCATTTCCAACTGCTTCTTCATATGTAGGATTCCATGCGCTTTACGAAAGGCAATCAATTCCTTAGTAAACTGGAAAATCTCCTTATTAAATCTGGTAGGATTCCAATTTACCCAGCCAACAGGATTATCCTGACAATAGGGATTATTATTTCCCTGCTGGGAATTGCCATACTCATCTCCTGCATACAGCATAGGAACTGCCTGTCCTAACAAAACCATAGCCAATGCATTCTTCGTCTGACGCATACGCAGATTCTGCACCCGCTTCTTTCTTGACGGGCCCTCTTCTCCACAGTTCCAGCTATAGTTATAATCCTCACCGTCCCGATTGCCTTCTCCGTTGTCCTCATTGTGCTTCCGATCATAGGACACCAGATCATGCAGGGTAAAGGTACCATGGTTAGCGATATAATGAATCTCTGCCATCTCCTTAGGCTGACTCTTTAACAGCTCTGCCATAGCAAATGCCTGGTCCTCATCTCCCTTTAAATACCGACGGGCTCTTGTAATAAATTCATTACTATAACGTGCAACATAAACCTGCTTGCCTGCCTGGCTGCCATTTGCCTGCACGCCATATCCCATAATTTTCGTCCGAGCAAGCAGAGGATCCTTCTCAATCATACGAAGAACCACATCTTCTGCAGACACATGAATGCCGTCAATGTGATAATGCAGCACCCAGAACTGCAGGCAGTCAAGAATATAACACGGACTCATATCCGGTTTAAAATAAAATTCCATACTGACTTCAATACCATTCTGATGCAGTGCTTTTACCATCTGGCAAAATTCCTCATCAGGACGATTCACGTCAGCCGCATAGGACGCCTTTGGTACAAAGTAGTTACCTGATACATAGCCCCAGTAATTAATCCGTTCGTCTACCAATGGAAGCCCCATATATTTATCCGGCTTCGGCGTAGGTGCTACCTCTCTGAAATCATAAGCAGGCATTAATTCCACCATCGTAATACCCAGCTCTTTTAAATAAGGAATCCGTTCTATAATTCCACGAAACGTTCCCTTCTTCTTTACCTTAGATGTGCTATCCTTGGTAAATCCTCGCACATGCAGCCGATAGATTATGGTGTCTTCAAAAGGAATATGCAGGGCACTATCCTCCTCCCAGTTAAAGGACTTCTCCTGAATGCCACACGTAATGGGTTCTACCAGATGCTGTCCCCACACTTCACTCCCCCGAATCTTCTTAGCATAAGGGTCCGTAGTAATGGTATGGTCCACGCAAAAAGCATAATCATACTCCCCCGGCTGCATATTACCAATATGCATGGCTTTAATATGACCAAATACCATATTCTCCTGAAATGGAATCCGATAACATTCATTTCTGGTACATGGCTCATATAAAACCACAGAACATTCTACTTCCTCTCTGTCATACAGTGCAAAATTCACACCATCCCCCATAGACACAGCGCCTAGCGCTAACGGGTTACCAACGGAAATCTGCAAGTTTCTTTTCTTTTTCGGCATAACTATTTCCTCACGTTCTTTTGGTATTTCGCTATCTATAAGTTTAAACTAATTTTCTTTGGATTACAACCATTATCTCTACTATATTGAACAATGATTTTTACAATTAATGCTGATTTTTTGGAAAAATCAAATGGAATTAATAATTTTTTTGCTGATTCGTAAGTTTCCACGTCCAGTCATCAAGTCAATATCCGGTTTGTTAGAACCATGAAAATCGGAGCCGCCACTGGGAAACAGGCCATATTGTTCGGACAACTGTTTCACATAGGCAGTTTCCTCTTCCGTATAGGTGGAGTAATAAACTTCAATACCTTCTAGCCCGTAGGACTTTAATTCAGAAACCAGATGCTCTAACTGGGTACGATTAATCTTAGTATATAACATGGGATGTGCCAGAATGGGATGACCGCCGGCAGACAAAATGAGAGAAATTCCTTCTTTGGGTGTCAATAGCTTACGAGGTACATAACAGGGACAGCCGGGATTTAAATAGCGTTCAAATGCCTCTTCCTTTGTCTTTACAAATCCATTTTCTAACAAATAACGGGCATAGTGAGCACGCGTAATGGTTGCAGCACCATATTTTTCTGTCATTTCTGCCTGCGTAATAGGAAAGCCGTTTTCGTTCATTTTCTCAATCATTTTCGCATTTCGGGCTTCCCGGATTTGTTTACATGTATTTAGGGCAGACTGGAATGCAGGATTTTGATAATCTACATTTAAACCGACAATATGCACATCAAAGGAAATGCCGTCAATGGTGTAGGCACAAGATAGTTCTACACCAGGAATGATGGCTACGTCAGCACATAAAGCCTTTTTTGCTGCAAATGCAGCGGACAGACCATCGATAGAATCGTGGTCTGTCAGTGCAAAAGCATATAAATTTTTCTCTTCAGCATAGGCAACCAGCTCCTGTGGTGTATAAGTACCATCAGAAGCAGTGGAATGCACATGCAAATCAATATAATTACGCATTTTCTGTATCACTTTCAATAATCTGACGTTTTCTTGCCATCTCATCGCTTTCCAGATATTCATCGTAGGTTGTAATCTTGTCAATTAACTGGCCGTTTACGATTTCCATAATACGGTTTGCTGTTGTCTGAACAAACTGATGGTCACGACAGGAGAACAAAAGTACACCTGGGAACTTAATTAATCCATTATTTAAAGCAGTAATGGATTCCATGTCTAAATGGTCAGTAGGC
>CAZLTS010000118.1:0-4467 GCA_964562495.1 uncultured Lachnospiraceae bacterium
CTCTACGATCTTAGCGGAATGCTCTGCTACCTTACGTAAGCACTCATCTCCGTATAAATCCTGTGATCCTGTACAGAACCAAAACTGATAGTTTGTCTTTGTTTCTAACATCTTATGTTTATCCTCCTTATAAATAAAATCATGATTTATTTCATAATTGTTATTTTACCTATAAATGGTGAAGAAATCAAGAAATATTTGCAAAATACTGTAAATTCTGCTATACTTTTTTTACTATTTGCGAAGGAGAATGTCATGTCTGCACAAACACAAGATTTTAATCTATCCCCTGCCAGTTTATGGCGGCGAGGGGTTGCTTTTTTATTAGACTGTATCATTGCAGTTTTTCCTGCACTGGTTATGCTTTTTGTTTTCACAGGAAGCGTCTGGCATAACAGTGTACTGCTAACACCATTTCCCACAACCGGAGCTGTGGTGCTGGCGCTGGATCTTCCATCTGAAGTTCACCACGCATTGAACACCGATGATGGTATCTACTTATTTCAGGATCACAGTGCATCTGATGATAATTTGATTACCGTTCCCCATGAGGAATACAACGTAAGTCTGTTTGCTTCCGGCTGTCGGATGCTTTCTGTTTTATGTGTGCTGTTCTTTGCAGGCTACACCACATTATGTACAGTTGTCTTTGACGGGAAAACCATTGGTAAGAAGCTTTTGCACATTAAGGTCGTACCTAAGGAGCCTGTAGAGAAGCTGTGGAAGCCTCTTTTAATCCGGGAATTATGCGGCAAGATGCTATTAAATTCATTGGTGGTTCCTGTGGTGATATCTATAGTGATGGTTTGCGTTACCAAAGAACACCTGTCCCTGCAGGATGTGCTTGGTGGCACAAGAGTTGTAGAAGAATAGAAAAAGTGCTGTTTTACGTTCATTTGTAAAACAGCACTTTTTTATTTTAATTACTTCTATTTTTACTGAAAATCTGTTTCCTTCAAAACGTCTAATTCCCCTTTGCTCTTCTTAGAGAATACATTAAAGATTTTGCCAATTCCCATACGCTGTGCGTGCTCTATGGCACCTTCGATAATATCTTCCACATCGGAACGTTCCAGTCCACGATTCAATCCATAAGCTTCATCAATCTTAGCATACAACGCCAATGTTCCCATTTCATCTACAGTGTAACCGCATTCCTTCGCATATGCCTTCGCATAGCCTACCCATTCGTGAATATCATATTCTTTAATCAGAATCTGGTTGCTAAACATTTCATCAATGAACGGGAATGTATTAATCAGATGCTCCATGGTAACCTTTTCGTCTTCTAATACGACTATCATCTCTCCAGTATAGCCTTTGAAGGTATCCATCATCTGACGCATCATCTGACTATTAATAACACCTGCATCTTCAATTACTAAGTCGTTGCCAATCAGTCTTGGCATCGCTGTTAAAATACCACGCTTGTTAATAATATTACCATTTACCTTAGCAACCTTACGGCCTTTTCTTCCCATTTCCTGATTCGCCATTTTAATCAATTCCATGGCAATGGTTGTTTTGCCGCTCTTCTTCTCGCCCATAATAATGACGTTATTCTTTCTGGAGGTTCCATCCTTCTCTGAATTCTCCACCAGATTCTTCAAGGTTCTGGCAATGGCATTTTCCAAGCCCGGTGCACCTAAGAATTCTTTAAACACCTGTCTCTGTTCCCAGGTCAGACGCAGTCCATCTTCGCTGGCATCTGGAATATCAAAATCCTCTGTTGTCTTTTCCTCTGCAGGCGCTTTATTTTCCAGCTCCTCTACCAGCTTCAAGACATCCTCTTCCTTCTCAGCCTGCTGCTTGGCAATCTGCATCTTCTTACGTTCTGTCTCCGACATCAGGTCCTGAATACCCAGTTCAAATACATCTTTATCTTCATCTATAACCGTTTCTTCGGCTTCCTGCACCTGCAGGTTACCGGCTTCATCTACATCCAGCTTCACCTGTGCCTTATCTTCTACAGGCGGTACATCGTTTAAATAATCGTCTAACTTCGGTAATGCACCAGTGCCTTCCTTTACTACATTAATAGCACCGTTTACTGTTTCAGCATTTAACACGCCCTGCTGCTCTAACTGCTTTAATACTTCATCAATAGACAGCTGACCTGTAATCTGTTTTTCAACCTGCTGCTGTTCGATATCCATGCTGATCTGACCATCCCCGTCTAGCTTAAGCTGTGAGGACAATTGAATCTCCGGCACCTTCTTCTCGAAGTTTCGAATCATATCTGGTATAGAACCAATTACCTTAGTAGGAGAAGCATCCACTTCCTTGGGTTTTAACTCATCTTCTTTCTGGGCTTTGGCCTCTGTAGTCTCGGCTGTCTCTTCACTTGCTTCCTGCGCTGCCTCCTGTTTTGCAGTTTCAGCTTCTTTCTTTGCTGCTGCAGCTTCTTTTTCCTGCTTTGCTGCCTCTTCATCTGTAGTTAACATCCGGCGCAATGACTTAGCACGCTCTACATAATCCCCTTCCTTAAACCACAGTACAATCTCATCGCAAATAGCCAAGGCCTTTTCTCTTTCTCCGTTACGTGCATACAATACTGCTAACTGATATGCCCATTTTTCCTCTACGTCTTCTTCATACAGTTCTTCCAAAATAGAAATCAGCTTAGTGATATCTGCTCCCTTAGCCTTTTCAAGCTGATACTGTAGCACAAAACGTGCAGTGTCATTGGGTGCCATATCCAAGAAGTCCTGATAGTACTCTTCTGCTTCTTCCAGCTCGTTTAGCCGAATAGACACGATTCCCAGCTGATAAGCAAGCTGACGTCCCATGGGTGCTCTCTCATACGCAGCCAGTAAAACCTCTTTTTCTTTTTCGTATTCCTTGTTCGCGCCATACACACTGGCAGCCAGACTTAATATCTTGTTCTGCTTTAACTTGTTCCATTCAAACTCATCTGCAATGCGGGCTGCGCTTTCATAGTCGCCTGTTTTGGCAAATGCTTTCATTTGTTCAAATTTCAAAGTCATATCATACTTATCCACGTCTCTTCTCCTTTATAACTGTGTTCTTCCCTCTAGTGCCCGTAACAATGTAACTTCATCTATATTTTCCAAATCGCCGCCCACAGGAACGCCACTGGCAATTCTGGTAACCTTCACACCAATAGGCTTAAGCAATTTGCTAATATACATGGCTGTCGTTTCGCCTTCTAAGCTGGCGTTGGTAGCAATGATAACCTCCTCCACGTCGCCCTTAAGCCGTTCTAACAGCTCTCTAATTTTAATATCATTGGGTCCGATTCCAAGCATAGGGGAAATCGCACCATGCAATACGTGGTATACACCCTCGTATTTTCCTGTTTTTTCATAAGCAGTTAAGTCTCTTGTATTCTCCACCACCATAATCATCTTATGGTTTCGCTTGGCATTCTGGCAAATGGGACAAATCTCCTCATCTGTCAGTGTATAACAACTGCTGCAATAGTGAATCTTCTCCTTGGCGTCTAGCAGTGCCTGAGATAGCTTTTCTACCTGTTCCTTCGGCATATTCACAATGTGGAACGCAAGTCTGCCTGCTGTTTTTGCTCCGATTCCCGGCAATGCTGATAACGCTTCAATAAGATTGCCAATGGGTCCGCTGTAATATTCCATGTGGTTACTCCTATTTCATCCAACAAACATTAGAATGGGAAGCCGCCTCCCATACCGATGCCTCCGGTAATCTTTGCCATCTTCTGCTGGCTTGCTTCTTCCATAGCACGCAGTGCTTCATTGGTAGCTGCCATAATCAAATCCTGCAGCATCTCAATATCGTCCGGGTCTACTACTTCCTCTGCCAGTTTTACAGAGGTAATCTCCTTCTTACCGGATACTGTTACTTCAACGGCACCGCCGCCTGCTGTTGCTGTATAACTTGCTTCTTCTAACTCCTTCGTTGTCTCTTCCATCTGGCGCTGCATCTTCTGTGCCTGTTTCATTAAGTTTGCCATATTCCCTGGCATAGCGCCACCTGGAAATCCTCCTCTTTTTGCCATATTAAAAATCCTCCTCTTCTATTTCAAAATGAATATGTTTCTGAATTTCTGTATAAACATCCTGGAACTCTGTATCTGCTTCCAGTAATTTTATCCGCACACCAATGGCTTTCCCTGTTGTATTCTCCACAAGCTCAGTTAAAAGCTTCTCTCCCTCCTTAGAACGAACCGCTTCATAACAGGTAGCGTCCGTAAATACAATAAGCAGGGTATCTTCCCCTTCTACGCTAAAGCGAACGTCCTTTAAATAAATGGACATAGGCGGCGTAATCTGTGCTGCAATTTGGCCCCACTGGTCCACTACCTCCTGCACGTCTGCCGGAATAGGTACTGCCAGCTTCTTCGGCTTCTGCACTGCCGGCTGTGCTGCTTTTAATTCCATCTGGGGCATAGCCTGCGCTGTTACAAATGCGCCACTTTCCAGCTTCTTCTCTAATTCTTCAATACGAAGCAGTAACGCACCGGTATCCTGC
>CAZLTS010000119.1:0-4456 GCA_964562495.1 uncultured Lachnospiraceae bacterium
TGAAGAAGTTCTGGTAAAATCAAAGCGAGAGTAAATGTTTAAGGCTGTGTGCAAATTTTAGCACACAGCCTTAATATTATATTTGTCAACTTTTTTATCCTTCAATTCCACCACTTGACAAAATACCCCCATAGGGTATATTATAACAAAAAAGATAGGGTACTTATAGTGCTGTGGGAAAGGAGATACACATGGAGAAAAGCTGTTGCTGCGAAAAGATGACCATGCGTTCTGCACAAGAGCAAAAGAAGCTGTTAAATCGTTTAAACAGAATGGAAGGTCAGATTCGCGGAATTAAGGGAATGATAGAAAAAAATGCATATTGTTCGGATATACTAGTACAGTCGGCTGCAGTCAGCGCAGCCATGAACGCATTTAATAAGGAGCTGTTGGCAAGTCACATCCGTTCCTGCGTGGTGAGGGATATTCGTGATGGTAAGGATGAAGTCGTAGATGAATTGGTATGCACATTACAGAAATTAATGAAGTAGCTTTATAAGGAGGAGCAATGGGACAATTTAAGGTAACGGGAATGAGCTGTGCAGCCTGCAGTGCCAGAGTGGAAAAAGCAGTCGCTGCAGTGCCGGGAGTAACCTCCTGCGCAGTAAATTTATTGACAAATTCCATGTCAGTGGAAGGGACGGCAGACGCAGCCACCATTATAGCGGCGGTAAAGAAAGCGGGATATGGTGCGTCTGTGAAGAAGGAAAAGAAAGAAAGGGCAGAAGAGGAAACAGACGAATTAACAGACCAGGAAACGCCCAGACTGAAAAAGCGCCTCATTGCATCTGTAGGCTTCCTGCTTGTGCTTATGTATATATCTATGGGACATATGATGTGGGGCTTCCCCTTACCTAAGTGGTTTGATGGGAATCACGTTGCCATGGGCTTATTACAGTTGATACTGGCGGGCATTATTATGGTAATCAATCAGAAGTTTTTTATTAGTGGATTTCAAGGACTAATCCATCGTGCCCCCAACATGGATACGCTGGTGGCAATGGGTTCCATGGCGTCCTTTGTGTGGAGCACCTATGCATTATTCATGATGACAGATGCCCAGCTTGCGGGTGATAGTGAACTGGTTATGCACTATATGGATGAATTCTACTTCGAATCAGCAGCCATGATTCTTGTATTGATTACAGTTGGGAAAATGTTGGAAGCCCGGGCAAAGGGAAAAACGACAGACGCCATCAAGGGGCTGATGAAGCTGGCACCGAAAACGGTTGTTGTGCTAAAGGATGGTGTGGAAACTACATTGCCTGTGGAGCAGGTAAAAAAAGGAGATAGATTTGTTGTACGTCCCGGAGAACGGATTCCGGTAGATGGTGTTATTGTAGATGGTGTTACAGCAGTGGACGAATCGGCATTAACAGGAGAAAGTATCCCTGCGGATAAAGCGGTGGGAAATGATGTATCGGCGGCTACCATCAACCAGTCTGGCTTTATTACCTGTGAGGCAACCCGAGTGGGTGAGGACACAACCCTGTTCCAGATTATCCGTATGGTTCGTGATGCGTCTGCTACGAAGGCACCCATTGCCAAAGTGGCAGATAAAGTATCCGGTGTGTTCGTACCTGCAGTCATTGCCATTGCAGTTGTTACCAGTATCATCTGGCTTCTGGTTGGCAAAGATTTCCCCTATGCACTGGCAAGAGGTATCTCTGTTCTAGTCATTAGCTGCCCTTGCGCATTGGGACTGGCAACACCGGTAGCCATTATGGTAGGAAGTGGACGTGGTGCCAAAAAAGGTATTTTATTTAAAACGGCAGTGTCCTTGGAGAAAACAGGAAAAACTCAGATCGTTGTATTGGATAAAACAGGAACCATTACCAAGGGGGAACCGGCAGTAACGGATATTATTCCCGCAGAGGGCTTTACCCAAGAGGCATTGTTAGAACTGGCGTATAGTCTGGAGGTAAAAAGTGAGCATCCCTTAGGGAAGGCTATTGTAGAAGCTGCCAAGGCACAAAAATACCATGCCCGGGAGGTACAGGACTTTAAGGCTCTGGTTGGAAATGGGTTAAGTGCTATGGAAAATGGACAAAAGCTTCTAGGCGGCAGCCTTTCCTTTATAGAGGAACAGGTTTCCATTGCGCCAGCTATGAAAGACATGGCAGGTCAATTGGCGGAGGAAGGAAAAACACCATTGTTGTTTGCCAAAAATGGCAGACTGGCAGGCATGATTGCAGTGGCAGATGTGATAAAGGAAGACAGCCCTAGTGCCATTGCCCGACTAAAAACTATGGGAATCCGCGTGGTGATGTTAACCGGGGATAATGAAAAGACAGCTCACGCCATAGGAAAAACAGCAGGTGTTGATGAAGTAATTGCCGGGGTACTGCCTGACGGAAAAGAAGCAGTGATAAAGAAATTAAAGACTGCGGGACCAGTGCTGATGGTAGGGGACGGCATCAATGATGCACCGGCACTTACCAGAGCCGATATAGGCATGGCTATCGGTGCGGGGGCAGATATTGCCATAGACGCTGCAGATGTGGTACTTATGAAAAACAGGCTGACAGATGTACCGGAAGCCATTGCATTAAGCCGGGCCACCTTAAGAAATATCCATGAAAACCTATTTTGGGCATTTTTCTATAATGTTCTGGGAATTCCGTTAGCAGCAGGTGTGTGGATTCCTATCTTTGGCTGGACATTAAATCCTATGTTTGCAGCAGCAGCCATGAGTTTATCCAGCTTTTGCGTTGTTACCAATGCACTACGACTAAACCTTAAGTGATATATAGAAACTATTTGAGATGCACTGGTATGAAAAAAGTACAATTTTTTGAAAAAAGGGGTTGAATATTTTGTTCAATCCCTATATTATTATAGTAGAAGCGTGAACGGGTTAAATTATGAAGATGTTATCGTAATCGGACTTGAGATATATGTAAGAGGGTTAACTATGGCAAGGAGAAGGTGGCCTAGAAAGCCGGTAGCGAAAACATTGATTGCGGGGGCAATCATAGCACTAGGTGCAGTGGCGGCGTATGCAGCGGCCAATTATTTTGGTATCAAAAAAAGTGCTGAAAATGTCTTTAAACCAGCAACAATCAGCTTAGCCGTAATGGAAGAAAACGGTGAAACTAAGAATTCTAGCGAAGAAGCCACCTATGAGAATACTTATGAGTGGACCGAGGAGAAATCCTCAGAGGACAACACAAAAAGTGTTTTCACAGCAGCGAAAGCGGTTTCTATCTTAAACGTGGACAAGGCAAATGAAAATAATGCAGATGCCTATGTTCGAGTCTGTATTCTCCCTAAGTGGGTAACGAAGATTACGTATACTGATACTGATAGTGGTACGAAGAAGGTACTAGAAAGCGAGGTGGGAAATCATCCCGGACTGGCTTCTTTTGGTGCCTTAAATTCCATTACCATTACAAACGATTCCTACAAAATGGGAGATGTTACCTTTTTCCTATACACAACAAAGGATAATAAATGGTCGGATACATGGATTTATAATCCTGTAGATGGCTGGTTTTATTATAAAAAGAAATTGTCACCGGGAGAGTCCACATCACAGCTTTTGGCAGGTGTTTCCATTGGCGAAGAAACGAAAGCGCTTCTTGATAAAAATGGAATTTCTTTAAGCGTGGAAATACTAACGGATTCGATTCAGACAGAAGCCAATGCCGTAGGCGCCAGATGGGGAGATTCTAAGATGATAATTGGGGAAGATGGAGAGTTAGAAACGCAAACAGTCACAACAAAGGAAACAGAGACGGAAGAGACGACAACAGAAGTGACAGTAAAGACGACAGATGAGAATGACGAGAAAAATGGGGAAGGGAGTGATGAAGGTGGATCCTAAACAACAAAAATCTGTATCCAAGGGGTATCGGGTGTTCTCTGTAATCAGAACGATTTTTATTTATGCCTTATCCATTGGCTTAATTCTGGCGGCGGTATTGTTCGCAGTCAGCAAAAGCCCACAGAAGGCCATATTTGGATATCGTTATTATACAGTGCTGACACCTTCTATGGAGCCAGAGCTTTCAGTTGGGGATTTAGTAATTGTAAAGCTTACAGAAGCTGATGCAGTAGAGGTAGGAGATATTATCACGTTTAATCCATCAGAGGATAGTGATACATACTTAACCCACCGAGTCACAGAGAAACTAGTGGATTATGAAGGTACAGGCGTTACCTGTTTTAAGACGAAGGGTGATGCCAATGAAGCGGAAGATGGCTTCGTGATTGATAGCAGTAGGCTAATCGGAACTGTGTCATTTCACATTCCTAAACTGGGCTATATTATACGCTTCGTTCAGTTAAAATGGTATTTTGTAATCCCACTTGTAGTGATGATTATTGTGTTCTTTGAACTCTTAAAATTTTATTTTAAACTGGGAAAAGAGGATGAAGCAGAGGGGGATTTTACACAGACAGCAGGCGAGACAGAATAGGGAAATAGGGTTTGAAAGTGCTATAGTAAAATAAT
>CAZLTS010000120.1:0-4440 GCA_964562495.1 uncultured Lachnospiraceae bacterium
TAGCCTTTGATGAAGAAGAATTGAAAAAGATTGATGAAATTTGTTCCCAGATGCGGTGACCGGAATGCTCTGGCATTTGCAAAAATTACAAAACCGTAGTATAATCAAGAATTGAAGTTAGCACTTGCTAACTATAAAAGCAAGCGTAGTAGAAAGGAGCGAGTACGTTGGAAAAAATTACATTAGAGGTAGATGGAATGATGTGCGGTATGTGCGAAGCTCATGTTAATGAGGCAATCCGAGGTGCATTTCCGGTAAAGAAGGTTACTTCTTCTCATACTAAGGGAGAAACAGTTATTCTAACAGATGCAGAGATTGACGAAGATAAGTTAAAAGAGACGGTAGCAGAAACCGGATATACAGTATTGGGAATCGAGAAAGAGCCATACGAAAAGAAGGGATTTTTTGCTCGGAGAAAGTAGATAAAAAGCTGTAAGTCATATGCCAGACGGCATTAAGCTTACAGCCTTTATTTTTAATCCATTTTCCTGTTGACGAAATCAGATTTTGTGCGTATAATAAATAAACACATAAAAGCCTATAGAGAAACTAGGTAATGAGAAAAAGCGGGAGGAGAAGGCCTATGAGTAATACATATAAGGATTTACAAAACTCACATCCATGTTTTGGAGGACATAAAAATCATGCCGGACGAATTCATTTACCGGTAAGTCCCGGATGTAACATTGCCTGCCGTTTTTGCGACAGAGCCATTAACGACGTGGAGCAAAGACCGGGGGTTACCAGCAAGCTATTGAAGCCGGAGGAGACTATTCAAATTATAGAGAAGGCATTAAAAATCTGCCCGGAAATCAGCGTGGCAGGTATTGCTGGACCAGGAGATACACTGGCAACAGATTCCGCACTACAGACCTTCCGTTTGGTAAAGGAGCATTTTCCTAAGCTGATTAAATGTATGAGTACCAATGGATTGCTGTTATATGAAAGAGCAGATGAATTAATTGAAGTGGGAATTGATTCCTTAACTGTTACAGTGAATGCAGTAGACCCGGAGATTGAAGCGAAGTTAAACAAATATATTCTTTACCATGGCAAGAAGTATGAAGGCGTGGAAGGCGCAGCGATTCTAATTGAGAATCAGCTAAAGGGTATTAAAAAGATTGCAGATGCAGGCATTACCATTAAGGTAAATACGGTACTGGTGCCGGAGATAAACGGAGACCATATTGAAACCATTGCCAAAACAGTGAGCGAAGCAGGTGCATCGATTTATAATATTATCCCATTGATTCCACAGTATGAATTGAAGGATTGCAAGGCACCTACCTGTCCGGAGATTGATGCTGCCAGAACGAAGGCCGGCAAATATATTGATGTATTTCGCCATTGTCAGCGTTGCCGGGCAGATGCCATTGGTATTCCGGGAGAGAAGGAAGTGGGAGATCAGATTTATCAAAAGAGAATCGGCGTAAAAGAAACCTTCTCCCACGGATAGAAAACAGTTCATTAAAATAAAGGAAAGGACAGCATAGAAAATGGAACACATTAGTAGAGAAGCAGCATTTACATTATTAAGAAAGTACAATGCGGACCCCTTTCACATTCAGCACGCCATTACAGTGGAGAAGGTGATGGAATGGTATGCAAAAGAATTAGGGTATGAAGCAGATGCATCTTATTGGGGCGTTGTAGGTCTGTTGCATGATATAGATTTTGAACAGTATCCCAATGAGCACTGTATTAAGGCACCGGAGCTGTTACGGGAAGGCAACGTGGAGAAAGGTATTATTCACGCAGTCTGTTCCCATGGATATGATATCACTGTGGACATTAAGCCGGAGCATGAAATGGAAAAGGTGCTGTATGCAGCAGATGAATTAACCGGATTAATCTGGGCAGCAGCTCTAATGCGGCCGTCTAAGAGTACGAAGGATATGGAGCTTAAATCTTTAAAAAAGAAGTATAAAAGTAAAGGGTTTGCGGCAGGCTGCTCCAGAGAAGTCATTGAGAAGGGCGCAGCGATGTTGGGCTGGGAGCTGGATACACTGTTAACCCGCACATTAGAAGCGATGAAGGCCAGTGAAGATGCAATCAATGCACAGGTGGCAGAGATTTAACAATCCATTGTTAATCCATCGTTGACAACAGAAAATCAAAGTGTTACCATGAAATGGTAGAAACTGTAGGCATGTCCCGCAGAAAATCCTCTTGCTGAAGGATGTTTCTGCGGGCTTTACAAGTTATAGGAGAAGGAGGACTTGTAAATGGGGAAAAAATTAATTGCAGCCATACTAACATGTATGCTGGCACTATCACTGATTGTAGTCAGTGGACAACCGACTTACGCTGCTAGTTCGGGTAAGTCGAAGAAATTAGTTACTAAGGTAACGCTTAATGTTAGCAAGACGACCATGGTGGTGGGAAGTAAGCTCACATTAAAAGCAACAGTAAAAGGTAAAAAGGGATTCAGTAAGAAGGTTACATGGAAATCCAACAAGAAAAGCGTAGCGACAGTCTCAAGCAAGGGTGTTGTTAAGGCAAAGAAGAAGGGTAGCGCAACCATTACTGTAAAGGCGGCAGATGGCTCCGGTAAGAAGGCAAGCTGTAAAATTACGGTTGTAGACAGTATTGGAATCAAAAGCGTTAAGGTTGTGGACTATCAGGTTGTAAAGGTAACTCTAACAGCAGAAAAGAAGCTGAAAAAGAGCAACTTTAAGGTACAGCAGAAGTTTTCTGATCGTGGTACCTACAACTATACGGATGCAGTTGACTATATTAAAACAACAGATAATAAGACCTATTATGTTTATCTGGAAGAGTATTTAACGAAGGAAAACCGAACGAAGATTACGGTTAGTGGATTAGGTGGTAAGGTAAAAACCGCATCTAAAGAAACTATATTCTCAGATGGTAAGAATAGCTACACAGATGAAACTTACCAGACAGTAGAGTATAATACAGACTTCTCGGCAGACGTGTACGCATCCAATGTATACGGAACAATCAGCTATAGCGTGAAGGGACTTCCAACCGGTCTGAAGGTTACTGATCGGACAAGTACAGGCGTGACCGTATCCGGTAAGGCAACGAAGAAGGGTACCTATAAGGCAGTATTTACCTTTAAAGATGAATTAGGAAATACCAGCACGAAAACGGTAACCTATCTGGTATATGATTCCAAGAGCTTGCAGGCTTGCGCTATGCCACAATACGATGTGTTAAAGGCAAGTGGAAGCTGCAGCGTAAGTGGGAATGTAACAGCTTACGGCGGTAGTGGAGAGTATATTTACACCATTGTAGGTAACAGCAATGGTTGTACTGTTGATTCCGATGGTTGCGTAAGAGGAACTATTACAAAGACAGGAACTGTTAATGTGAAGGTACAGGTGAAGGATGCCAATAACAGCAAATTGACGAAGACAGTAACCGTTGCCTTCCATGTAACACAAGGTTATACGATTGGCGGATTTGTACAAACAGCCGATAAACGGGCCATTTCCAGCGCATATCTGCGTTTCACCAATAAGGATCACGCATCAAGATACTTCACTTCTGATTATGAATATACTGGTAGCAACGGAATCTATAGCATTACGCTGCCAGCTGGTAGTTATGAAGTAACACTTACAAAGGGGGACACCACAACCTATGTTGGTACATTGAAGGTGAATAAGAATCAGACGAAGAACTTTACAGCCAACGTATATCGGGTTACACTGGCAACAGTGGGAAAAGTAAGCAGTTACACCACCTGGTATGATGCTACTGAGAACAGTGTGGGCAGTGGTAGTATTCTATATTTGAAGCCGGGAACCTATCATCTAAGCTGCGAAGGTACAGTATTCCCTAGCTCTTATACAGCAACTGTAACTGTTAAGGTAACCAATAAGGGTGTAAAGGCGACACCTAAGGTAAAGTTTGCGGCTACTAAGACCATAACAGCAGGAAAGACACTGACAGTAGGTATCAATGATGACTATGTATATTACAAGTTTAAACCGACAGAGACAGCTACTTATACAGCTACTTTATCCAGTGAAAAATATTGTAGAGTTGCCATATATACAGAAGGAGAATCTGGACTAGTTTATAATACTGGTTATGATATTTCCGTATCCTATACGCTAGAGAAGGGCAAAACTTATTATATCGGTGCAGAAACATGGTATGCCGACACCTGTACAACAGCACAGCTTTCTTTAAAGAAAACTGCAAACTAATAATCCATTGAGAAGGAGGATTTATAAATGGGGAAAAAACTATCAGCGATTTTATTGACGTGTATGCTGGCATTGTCCCTGCTTGTGGTTCATGAACAGCCTGTATATGCGGCTTCTAAGGGAACAGTTAAGTCTGTTGCTGTGACTAACCTGCCGGCGAAAACATTGACTGTTGCCAAAGGAAAGTCAAAAACATTAAATGTAAAAGTAACGGTTTCAGCAAAATCCGTTTCTAAAAAAATTAAAGTTACAGTAAAAA
>CAZLTS010000121.1:0-4413 GCA_964562495.1 uncultured Lachnospiraceae bacterium
ACCATAGGAGATGCGGTACTGACGAAAGAATGTAAAGAAGTAAAGGAAATGACACCGAGAATTAAAACCTTAATAGAGGATATGTTTGATACCATGTATGAGGCAGACGGTGTAGGACTGGCAGCTCCACAGGTTGGTATCTTAAAGAGAATTGTAACCATTGATATTGGAGAAGGACCGGTTGTGTTTATTAATCCTAAGATTATAAAGACAGAGGGAGAACAGACCGGATATGAAGGCTGCTTAAGAGTTCCGGGAAAGTCCGGTGTGGTTACCAGACCTATGTATGTGAAGGTTCAGGCTTATGATGAGAATATGGAGCCCTTTGAGCTGGAGGGAGAAGAACTTATGGCTAGAGCTATCTGCCATGAGTGCGACCATCTGGATGGTAAATTATATGTGAATCTGGCAGAAGGCGGTTTGATTGATAATAGCGAGCTGGAAGCTTTAGAAGAAGACTAACAGAAAGAGGATAACGTATGAGAGTTGTTTATATGGGAACGCCGGATTTTGCAGTGCCGCCATTACAGGCATTGGTAGAAGGCGGACATGATGTGGTGGCAGTGGTAACACAGCCGGATAAGCAGAAGGGGAGAGGCAAGACCATGCAGTTTACGCCGGTAAAGGAAGCAGCCATTGCACTGGATATACCGGTTTATCAGCCGGTAAAGGTAAAAGAACCGGAATTTATTGACTTGCTTTTGGGTTTAAAGCCGGAAGTAATTGTAGTTGCAGCTTTTGGACAGATTTTGCCTAAGGCGATTCTGGATATGCCGGAATATGGTTGTATTAACATTCATGCATCATTGCTTCCTAAGTACAGAGGAGCAGCTCCCATTCAGTGGGTTATTCTGGATGGAGAACAGAAAACCGGTATTACAACTATGCAGATGAATGCAGGCCTGGATACAGGTGATATGTTAGAGACAGTGGAAGTAGAGATTGCAGAAGATGAAACAGGTGGAAGCCTTCATGATAAGCTGGCAGCCTTGGGCGGTCCTCTTATTTTATCTACATTACAGAAGGCTGAGGCGGGAAGCTTAACGCCTGTAAAACAGGATGACAGCCAGTCCTGCTATGCAAAGATGTTAGACAAAAAGCTGGGACAGCTTGATTTTAATAAGCCGGCGGTAGTGCTGGAACGCTATATTCGTGGCTTGAATCCATGGCCCAGTGCCTATACCACTTATCGTGGTAAAACATTAAAAATATGGGAAGCAGCTGTAAGAAATGATATTACCGGAACACCGGGAGAAGTGGTCGCAGTAACAAAGGACAGCTTTGTGATTGCCACAGGAGAAGGTGGACTGGAGGTAAAACAACTGCAGCTAGAAGGCAAGAAGCGTATGGATACACAGGCATTTTTACGTGGCGTCAAGGTTGAGAAGGGAGAGCAATTCTAATGCCGTTTTTTTATTATGATGGAACTTATATTTTAATTATCGTTGGTGTAATTTTGTCACTGTTAGCGTCTGCTAAGGTAAAGCGTACCTATGCCAGATACAGTAATACGAGAAACCATGCAGGTATGACCGGGGCACAGGTGGCAGAGCACATTCTGCGTTCTCAGGGTATCTATGATGTGAGCATACAGCATGTATCCGGTGAATTGACAGACCACTACGACCCTAGAACGAAGGTGGTACGACTATCTGACAGTGTATACAATTCTACCAGTGTGGCAGCAGTAGGCGTGGCAGCCCATGAGTGCGGGCACGTGATTCAGCATGCCAAGGGCTATAGGCCTTTAGAGATTCGAAGTGCATTAGTGCCGGTTGCCAATTTTGGCTCTGGTATTTCCTGGATTTTAATTGTGGCTGGATTGTTTATTGGAGGTAATTCTTCCCAGTGGCTGATTAATGCCGGTATTCTGGCATTTTCTCTGGCAGTTTTATTTCAACTTGTTACCCTGCCAGTGGAATTTAATGCTTCTGGAAGAGCATTGAAAATATTAGAAAATAATGCAATCCTATACGGAGATGAGTTAAAAGGTTCTGAGAAGGTGTTAAAAGCAGCAGCCCTTACGTATGTGGCAGCGGCAACAGCGTCCTTATTACAGCTGCTTCGACTGTGGCTGTTATTTGGCGGTGGAGGAAAACGGAATGACTAATATGCCAAACCCAAGAGAACTGGCTCTGGATATTTTGATGGAAACCGAGAAGGACGGGGCACTGTCCCATTTGGTAATCCGTCAGATGTTAAGAAAATACCAGTATTTGCCGAAGCAGGATCGCAGCTTTATTACTCGGCTTGCGGAGGGAACGCTGGAGAATCGTTTGTATATTGATACGATCATTGAACAGTTTTCAAAGACACCCCTAAAGAAAATAAAGCCTTTCATCAAAAATGACTTGCGTATGGGAATCTATCAGATTCTTTGGCTTGACCGGGTGCCGGATAGTGCTGCTTGTAATGAAGCGGTGAAACTGGCAGCAAAAAGGGGCTTTGCCACCCTGAAGGGCTATGTAAATGGTGTGCTTCGCAGTGTGGCACGACAGAAGGAGAGCCTGCTTCCAGAGAATTTGAAGGACAAATATAGTGAGGATATGGAAACCTATTTATCCCTTCGCTATTCTGTACCAGTGTGGATTATAAAAGACTGGAAAAAAAGTTATGCTTATGATACAATAGAAAGTGTATTAGAAGGAATGAGTGAACCTATGCCTGTTACCATTCGTTTACAGGATGGAGAAGTAAGGGCACAGGAGATATTGGATAGCCTTGCACAGCAGGGATGTACGGTGGTACCCCTGGAAACCTTGCCCCAGTTATATTACCTAAGTGGCTATGATTATTTAGAAAGTCTGCAGGCATTTATAAATGGGTGGATTATGGTGCAGGATGCCAGCAGCGTATTGACAGGTCTGGTAGCCAGCCCGGCAGAGGGTAGCTTTGTACTGGATTTGTGTGCGGCACCTGGTGGAAAAAGCATCCATATGGCACATCTTATGCATGGAACGGGACTTGTGGAAGCAAGAGATGTATCCTGGCAGAAGGTGGCCTATATTGAAGAAAATATTGCACGTATGCATATGACGAACATGCAGGTGAAGGTGTGGGATGCCACCGTGTATGATGAATCGGTAAAAGAGAAGGCAGACTTGGTGCTGTGTGATGTACCATGCTCAGGTTTGGGAGTCATGGGTAATAAAACAGACATTAAGTATCATATGACACCTGATAAGCAGGCAGAGCTGGTAACACTGCAGAAGCAGATTTTAAAGCAGGCAGTTTCCTATATTAAGCCCGGAGGCTATCTGGTGTACAGCACATGTACCATTCACAAAGAAGAAAACGAGGATATGTTTCACTGGCTTTTAAAGGAGTATGGCTTGAAGCCGGTAAGTATAGAAAAGGAGCTGGCAGCATTGCCGGAATGCAATACTGCGAAGGACGGTTATCAACAGCTGCTGCCCGGTGTGCATAAAACAGCCGGATTTTTTATCAGTAAATTACAAAAGGTGACTTAAACCATGATAGATATTAAGAATCTGACCTATGACCAGTTAGAAGTGCTGCTTACAGATATGGGAGAGAAGAAGTTTCGCAGTAAACAGATTTACGACTGGATGCATAAAAAGCTGGTAACAGATTTTTCCCAGATGACAAATATTTCTGAAAACTTAAGACAGAAGCTGGAAGAACAGTGTAAATATACGGTATTGCAGCCAGTGCAGGTGCTTCGTTCCAAACAGGACGGAACAAGAAAGTATTTGTTTTCTTTAGAAGACGGGCATATTATTGAATCTGTTATGATGCCCTATAAGCATGGCAATTCTGTATGTATTTCTACCCAGGTGGGATGCCGTATGGGTTGTAGGTTCTGTGCATCTACGATAGATGGCAGAATCAGGAATCTTACAGCTGCAGAGATGTTAGAAGAGGTTTATTGTATCTGCAGAGATTTAGGAGAACGGATTTCCAATATTGTATTAATGGGAAGCGGAGAACCCTTTGACAATTATGATGCAGTAATGCAGTTTTTAGATATGATTACCAACGACAAGGGATTAAATATCAGCGCCAGAAATATTACTATCTCCACCTGTGGG
Source organism: uncultured Lachnospiraceae bacterium (assembly GCA_964562495.1). Lineage (GTDB taxonomy): Bacteria > Bacillota > Clostridia > Lachnospirales > Lachnospiraceae > CANQSA01. Next base: position 4,053 of record CAZLTS010000121.1, read on the forward strand.
CTTGTACCGCAGATTCGGCAGTTTGCAGACCGTAGACAGCAGGAGACGCTGGCCATTTCCCTACATGCCTCAGATGATGAAACGAGACGTGAGCTTATGCCTATTGCGAAGCGTTATAGTATACAAGAGGTGTTGGATGCCTGTCGTTATTTCTTTGAACAGACAGGACGCAGAATTACGTTTGAATATAGTCTGGTGGCAGGGGTAAACGACCACCTGGCTGAAGCCAAGAAGCTGGCAGACTTGTTAAAGGATTTACCTTGTCATGTGAATCTGATACCGGTAAATCCTATTGAAGAACGAGACTATAAGCAGTCAGCCAAAAGGGATATTGATAATTTCAAAAATCAGCTTGAAAAAA
>CAZLTS010000122.1:0-4306 GCA_964562495.1 uncultured Lachnospiraceae bacterium
TTAATGTAAAACGGTCTGTATCCTGATTCAGCGAACAGATTCCGTTAGACAGTGCATGAGGCAGCATAGGAATAACCCGGTCCACCAGATAGACACTGGTGCCACGCTGTCTGGCACTGACATCTAAAGGACTGTTTTCTGTAACATAGTGGCTCACATCTGCAATATGCACGCCTAAACGATAGCCCTTCTCTGTCCGTTCTAACGTAATGGCATCGTCTAAATCCTTGGCATCCTCTCCATCTATGGTAACCGTCTTTAATTCTCTGAAATCCTTACGACCGGATAAGTCTGCCCCTTCTAAGGACTGCGGCACATCCTTTACTTCATTCATAACATCGTCAGAAAATTCTACAGGAATCTGATATGCCTTCACAATGGACATAATATCTGTACCAGGATCATTTACATGTCCGATAATTTCAATAATTTCACCCTCTGGATTCCGATTCTCATCACCATAGTTAATAATCTTAACAACAACCTTATGACCGTCCATAGCTCCATGCTTATGCTTACCCTGAACGAAAATATCTCTGGGCAGCTTCACCTGGTCTGGAATTACAAATCCAAAGCTGGGGGACGCATCTTGAAAGGTACCCACCACTTCGGTAACACCATGCTCCAGAATCCGCAGTACCTTACCTTCGCAGCGTCTGTCCTTGCTAGCCTCTTTCGTAATTGTTACCAGAACCTTATCCTGCGGAAACGCATGAAGCGTCTGCTCCTCCGGAATAAAAATATCTGTATCAAAGCCTTCCGCTGTAACGAACCCAAATCCTCTTACATGACTTTCAAAGATTCCTGTCACTGCACCGGACTCTGCCTTCAGATATTTTCCCTTCTTACTTAAACAAATCTTTCCTTCTGCAATTAAGGCATTTAACACCTGTTCTAATGCCGGTCGCTCCTCCTTAGATACCTGAAAGAAAATCGCCAGCTCCTTAATTTTCATAGGAGAATACAAATCGCTGCAAATAAATTCATATACAATTTTCTTACGTTTTTCAAACTGTTCCTGTTCCATCTGTTGTATCTCCTTTCTTATATGTCACCCAAAAATCGCCCTGTACTCTTTGCGAATAGGTATAACAAAGCACCCCCGATAAACGGGAGTGCTGTACATTCTACAAATCTAACTGTAATAAAATTGCTAATAAGAAAAATGCAACTGCAAATATCTTAGTTGCTTTCTCAAGTGCACCTTCTTTAGAACGTCCCTTGTTCTTACTCCAGTAGCTGTCGCTTCCGCCGCCACCAGTGAAGGAGCTGCTCAATCCTGCATTCTTACCTTCCTGCATCAACACTAAAACCGTCAAAACTATACACACTATAACCAATAAAATTGCTAAAAATAATTCCATGATTCACACCTCCTATTTAACGAACATACCAATGATACCATAGGAGAGCCGTAAAAGCAAGTATAATTTTTATTTTTATTATGATTTGGTTACCATTTTCTCAGTACATTTCTTCCTGCATAAACAGCACTATCTCCCAATTCTTCTTCAATGCGAAGAAGCTGATTGTACTTCGCCACACGCTCGCTTCGACAGGGTGCACCGGTTTTAATCTGTCCAGCATTTAAAGCAACTGCTAAATCTGCAATGGTTGTATCCTCCGTTTCTCCGGAACGGTGAGATATTATAGCCTTATAACCTGCCTTATGCGCTGTATCTATAGCATCCATGGTCTCCGACAGTGTTCCAATCTGGTTTAATTTAATCAAAATCCCATTGGCACATTTTGTTTCAATTCCCCGTTTTAACCGTTTTGTATTCGTTACAAACAAATCATCTCCCACTAGCTGCACCTTCTCTCCAATTTCCCGGGTAAGGAGTTTATGGCCTTCCCAGTCCTCCTCATCCAGTCCGTCTTCAATAGAGGCAATCGGGTACGATTCTATCAACTGCTTCCACCGGTCAATGAGCGCATCTGTTGTAAAGGTAGTGCCCGCCTTAGGCAGACGATATACGCCTTTTTGCGTACTCTTCCATTCGCTGGCCGCAGCATCAATTGCCAGAACAAAATCCCTGCTCGGCTCATATCCCGCCTTAGTAATAGCTTCTAAAATATAAAGAATGGCTTCTTCATCACTGCTTAAATCTGGAGCAAATCCACCTTCATCCCCTACAGCAGTTGCCAAACACTTTGTCTTAAGCAGTGCTGCCAGCGCATGATAGACCTCCGTGCACCAGCGAAGTGCCTCTGAAAAGCAGCCTGCACCAATGGGCATAATCATAAATTCCTGTATATCCACGGTATTGGCTGCATGCGCGCCTCCATTTAATATATTCATCATGGGCACCGGAAGACAGATTCCATGGGTTCCTCCCAGATAACTGTAGAGTGGCAGATTTAAGTGTGACGCCGCTGCCTTTGCCGCCGCCAAAGAAATTCCCAAGATGGCATTGGCGCCACAGCGTCCTTTATTCTCTGTTCCGTCACACTCCCGTAATACGCGGTCAATTGTTTCCTGCCGTGTGCTGTCCATACCAAGCACTGCTTCCTTTAATGCACCATTTACATAAGATACTGCCTTTTCCACACCCAGGCCACCATATCTGTCTGCACCATCTCTAAGCTCCACTGCTTCAAACTGGCCGGTAGATGCACCAGATGGGACTTCTGCCATACCACAGCTTCCATCCACCAATTCCACCTGCACCTCTACTGTAGGATTGCCCCGGGAATCCAGAATCTGTCTTCCACATACCTTTGCTATTTTTCTTTCACTGAGCATAAAAAATGACCTCCTTACAAGTTATACTGTAAGTATCGGCCATTTTTTAGAAATTATTCAGTTACTAGGAATCTGCCAACCAGTCATCTCCGACGATTTCCTCTGCCAGTCGTTTTAATTCACTTAATGAAAATGTGCTGTCATAGTTTAATATCGTATGCTGTGCTGCCAACTCCTCTGTATATTCTGACAGCTTATAAGTTGCGGCTGTATAAACATCGCCATGCCATGTATAATGGGTCACCAAAGGCACCAGTACCGGATCTTCTATGTAGGTTTCCTCTCCCTCTTTCACAAAGGTAAGTCGTGCCATCCCACCTAACATAGTAGGTGTATCCACCTGACCGGACACATAATTACCCAAAGAATAATAGCATAAAGTCTTGTTGCCACTTTCTCCTTCCAGCCATTCTACACTTTCCAGAACATGGGGATGTGTACCAATAATGGCATCTGCACCGGCATCTGCCATCATCTGCGCCAGCTCCTTCTGTTCCTCATTTGGCTCATACTGATATTCAATGCCCCAGTGTGGAAATACAACTACAAAATCTGCCACGGTGCGAGCCCGTTCTATGTCGTCCCGGATTCTATCCTCATCAATCAAGTCCACCAGATATTCCTTACCCTCTGCCAGTGTAAATCCATTCAGGCTATAGGTGTAGTTTAACATGGCAATCTTAATTCCATTTTTCTCAACCACAGAAATCTCCTGCTGGTCTTCCACAGAATCATGAATACCCAGCACTGTAATATCTGGATGCGATGTTTTCCAGTAATTGAAACAATATTCAATTCCTTCTTCACCACAATCCCTGGCATGATTGGTGGCATGTAAAATCACATCAAATCCTGCCCGTACCTCTGCATCACCAATTCCTTCTGGAGAATTAAAGCAAGGATAGCCACCATAATCATAATACTGCGTTCCTGCAAATATCGTCTCCTGATTCACCACCGCTAAATCTGCATTGGTAAAATCCGACTTTAACTGCTCAAACAGCTTATCATAGTCATATTTCCCATTTCCGTCCGGATTGGAATAAATTACACTTTCATGTCCTAACACATCTCCTACCGACACCAACGTACAGGTTTTCTTCTCTTCCGATTCTGCTGTCTGATCTGTGGCATCGACATCATCTGCTCCCCCATCTTCTACAGTTGTCTCCGAGCTATCTGTCTGAGAGCTCGGGGAAGGAGACGGCTGTACAGCTGCCTCCTCCACCTGATTATTGTCTATTACATCTGTAACAATATCATAGACCATATATAGAACGAGAACTGTTAAAACTACAAAAATAATACGCCATATTTTTTTCATACTAACCTCTCATTAATGCGATTTTCGCACTATTCGCAGACGCTTGCTTATTTTACAAGTAAGGACTTTCCTGTCATCTCTGCCGGCTGCTCTAATCCCATTAATTCAATAATCGTAGGTGCAATATCTGCCAGGCAGCCACCTTCTCTTAATTTATATGCAGGATCTGCATTTACCAGAATAAATGGAACCGGATTGGTGGTATGTGCTGTAAAACTTTCTCCTGTTTCGTAATC
>CAZLTS010000123.1:0-4178 GCA_964562495.1 uncultured Lachnospiraceae bacterium
AGGTGGCAGAGGCAATTAAGGATGGGATCGTAGCTTATTTTAATTCATGAGATGCCATTGAAAATACAGTATAAAAATGCTATACTGATAGACAAATAAACGAGAAGACAGAATCAGTTTAACGGAGGAAGAACATGGAAACACAGGTGGTGCAGATAGATAATGAAAATTTGCAGTCTCAGGAGATGAAGGTGGCTGCGGAGATTTTACGAGCAGGCGGTCTTGTGGCATTTCCTACGGAAACTGTTTATGGACTAGGAGGAAATGCCCTAGATGAAACAGCAGCAGCTCGAATTTATCAGGCTAAGGGAAGACCTTCTGACAATCCATTAATTGTACATATTGCAGAGCAGCAACAGGTGTATGAGCTGGCAGAACAGGTACCAGAAAGTGCCAAGCAGCTTATGGATGCGTTCTGGCCGGGACCACTGACGATTATTTTTCCTAAGAAGGACTGTGTACCTTATGGCACTACAGGAGGATTGGATACTGTGGCGATTCGTATGCCGTCTCACCCGGTAGCGCAGGCATTAATCCGCCAGTCTGGTGTCTGCATTGCCGCACCTAGTGCCAATGCATCAGGAAGACCAAGCCCGACCAAGGCAGAACATGTAAGACAGGATCTGGATGGAAAGATACCTATGATTTTAGATGGTGGAGAGGTAGGAATCGGTATTGAATCTACGATTGTAGATGTAACAGGTAGTACACCGATGATTCTAAGACCAGGTTTTATTAATCAGGAGATGCTAGAGGCTGTGGTAGGTACCGTTACCGTTGATCCAGCTATATTAAGCAAACCTGTGGAAGGCGTAAGACCGAAGGCTCCGGGGATGATGTACCGGCATTATGCACCGAAGGGGGACTTGGTTGTCTATGATGGGGAACAGGATAAGGTAGTACGTTATATTAACAAGCTGGTAAAAGAAAAGCAGGCAGCAGGCTTGCGGGTTGGCGTAATAGCAACCAGTGAGACGGAAGCACTTTATGAAGCAGGATATGTTGTTTCTATTGGAACCAGGCAGGATGAGGATACCATTGCCAGACATTTATATGACGTATTACGACAGATGGATGAAGCGAACATAGATTTTATTTGCTGTGAAGCATTCCATACGAAGAAGCTGGGAACAGCCATTATGAATCGGCTGTGTAAGGCTGCAGGATATCATATTGAGTGTGTTGGAAAGGATGAACAGGTTTGTTAACATATAGTAAAATTATTTTTGTATGCAGAAGTAATACATGCAGAAGCCCTGTGGCAGCCGCAATTTATAATCAGCTTTCTATCAATAGGGAGCTACGGGCAGAATCCAGGGGAACTGTTGTGTTATTTCCCCAACCGGCCAATGCTAAGGCAGTAGCTGTGGGAAAAAGCAAAGGAATTGATTTAGAAAATCATAGAACCAGGCAGCTAGAAGAGGATGACTTAGGGGAAGATAGACTGGTTCTTGTTATGTCTGATCGTTTGAAGGCCGGCATCTATGAAGATTACAAAAATGCGGTTAACGTGTATACCATAAAAGAATTCGTAGATGAAGTAGGGGATATGGGGGATCCTTATGGTGGAGACTTACAGTCCTACGGAGATTTCTTTGATGAGATGGAACGAATTATCAGCAAGGTTGTCACCAGAATTGAACAGTAATATAGTTACAATATAAGGTTAAAAAGCAGCCACGCATAAGGGGTGGCAGAATGGAGGAAAACATGATAGGGATTGGTAGCGATCACGGTGGTTTTGCATTGAAACAGGAGGTAATGCAGCATTTAGAGCAGCGTGGCATTCCATATAAGGATTATGGATGTTATGAGGAAGCGTCCTGTGATTATCCAGAGTATGCCAAGGCAGTTGGACATGCTGTAGTAGACGGAGAATGTGAGAAGGGAATTTTAATCTGTGGAACGGGTATTGGCATATCTATTGCAGCTAATAAGATTCCTGGAGTACGTTGTGCGTTATGTACAGACTGCTTCTGTGCAGAGGCAACCAGACAGCACAATGATGCGAATATACTTGCTATGGGCGGTCGTGTTGTTGGAGCAGGACTGGCACTGAAAATCGTAGACACATTTTTAGATACGCCGTTTTCTAATGATGAACGGCATATTCGAAGAATTAACAAAATCGAAGACTGATTTCGTAAAGGAGTGAGCCTGTTATGAGTGAAAAGCGGACAGATTATATTAGTTGGGATGAGTATTTTATGGGTGTGGCTTATTTATCAGCTATGCGTTCTAAGGATCCGGGAACCCAGGTGGGTGCCTGCATCGTAAGTCCCAGCAACAGGATTTTGTCTATGGGCTACAATGGGTTTCCCAATGGCTGCTCAGATGATGATTTTCCATGGAATCGGGAGAATCCGGATCCTATGGAGAATAAATACTTTTATTCTACCCACAGTGAATTAAACGCCATTTTAAATTATAGAGGTGGCAATTTGGAGGGCTGCCGCATTTACGTTACTTTATTTCCATGTAACGAATGTGCTAAGGCAATTATCCAGTGCGGAATAAAAAGTATTGTATATGCTTGTGATAAGTATGCTGATACCCCTGGCGTCAAAGCATCGAAGAAGATGCTGGAAAAGGCTGGTGTCAGTATAATTCCTTATGAACCTACAGGCAGACAAATTCATATAGATTTATAGAAACGCAGTATAAGAAGGGCAGAACCGGTTATTCTTTCAGATAGAAAGGAGGCCGGTTTTGTGTTTCGTAGGATTTGTTATGTGATAGGTTATAGTATACTTTGGCTGGCAGTTGTTGGGACGGTGTTGTGGCTGCTGCCTTTTACGAAGGAACAGGAAAGCCAGGTTGTAAATGCCTTTTGTCAGGAAAATTATGAACAGATGACAGCCACAGTGGAATGTATGGTTGCTTATGAAGGGGACGGCACAGAGAGTCAACAGGAGATTATAGAAAACCTGTTAGACAGTATGGGAGTTGCCGAGGGGTATGAGATAGAAACAGAGCAGACAAGTGATAAGGAGGTTTGCAAGGCTGAAAAAACAGGGGAGAATTTTAAACTTACTTTAAAGGTAGTTCACATGTTAGAAGCAAACCAGCAGTATCTGTATGGGAAGCTCTATCTGGAAAATGGAGTGAATCAGGTTTTAGACTATAAGGACAAGTTAGAAGCAGCAATGAAGGGGTATAATGGGAAAGCCTGTGCAACCATCTGCATGGAGGGCAGACGACAAGGCGTTTATACAAGCCGGGAAAAAGAAAATATAATCCAGCAGTTGTTAACTGCCACAGAAAGCAAGCTTGTTATCGATGGTCAAACGGCTGACTATGACACAGTATATGCATATACAAACTATATCAGTGACAGCGTGCTTGTAAATGGTGAAAAGATTAATTTAAATATTGCCATAACCTATGATGAGGAAGCGGATGAAAGCTGTGTTTATATGGCAGCGCCTATTATCAATACTGATTATTAATAAAATGCACATGAGAGAAAAATCTGAATAAAATAGTAGAAACAGACAGGTGGTAATTTCATGGAGCAATTTATGTATACATGTTTTGAAGAAAATGCAGATCAAAGGGATTATAACTATTTAAAACAATTATATCCAAAGGAAATGAAAAATATCCAGCAGCACGTAGAACGCAGATGCAGGCAGTTAGACTATCCGTTTAGTCCTATGTATGATGAATACCCGGACCCGCTTATGCTGCATATGCAGTGTAAGGCAATTAAAGAGGATTGCAGGAATGATACAAATAAGGATTGGATTGATGAAGCAGTACCGGTACTATTCTATCAGGAATTAATGGATCGAAGACGAAGATGGAGAAATTGTGAAAATCCCAATCAAATGATTTTCCCCTATTGCGAAACCAATTATCGTGACGTATAATGGTACTCTAAGCGAAAAAACGCACATTCTGGGGAATGGAGATTAGAATGGAACAATTACGAGAATTATTAGAGAATACAATAGATGCTTCCCTTGTACAGATGATTCTGAGTGGTAAGCGAAAGGGCGCTGACGTCACCCCGGCAAGTAAACGGGGAGACGCCGGTAAATATAAGATTCGTCCGATACAGCTAAAGAAGGAATCGGGCTTTCAGATTTCTGCATTTTGTGGGAAACAGGTATTTCATGAGAATATAGAAGAAGATATAGACAAAGACGAAGAAAGATTATCTGAAAAAAGAAAAG
>CAZLTS010000124.1:0-4165 GCA_964562495.1 uncultured Lachnospiraceae bacterium
GATAAAAGAGGGGGATATGATTTTAACTTCTCCCATTAGTTCAAAGTATTTGCCGGGAATTTTAATTGGTTACGTTACAGAGCTGTCAGAGGATTCTAATGATTTAACGAAGTCTGGTTATTTAATGCCTGTAGTGGATTTTGCCCATATTGAAGAGGTGCTTGTAATTAAGCAGCTAAAATACACAGGAGATGAAAAGTAGGAGGAGGGTGTATGTTTCGAAAAACAATTTTTCGTAAATTGATTTTAATACTTACCGCAATCCTGCTGAATCTTATAGAGACAACTGTATTTCCACTGTTTTCCTTCCGGATCGTTTATCCGAATTTGTTAATTATGTTAACAAGTATTGTAGGATTTATTTCCGGTAAGCGGGAAGGCATGTATGCCGGCTTTGTTTGCGGCTTATGTGCAGATCTGTTTGGTGGAGCAGGAGCAGTGCTGGGCTTTCACGCCCTTTTATTTATGTACTTAGGATATTTTAATGGCATGATTCGCCGGTTTATTGATGCAGAAAATATTATATTTCCAATTATTTTAGTTAGTGTGACAGATTTCGCCTACAATTTTATTTATTTTGTGCTAAATTTTATGTTACGCAATCGTATGCAGTTTGGACATTATTTTTTGCACACAATTTTGCCGGAGCTTCTATTTACAGCAATTGTGGCGCTATTTTCCTATAAAATCATCCTGAAAGTACAGAAACGCCTGGAGGAGTACGAGAAAGGAAGTGAGGCATAATGTTAAGTTATTTATGGGAAATTATACGGGATGCCTTAAAGTCCAGACTGGTTATGTTAAGTGCTATATTTATTGCCATGTTTGGTCTTCTGATTTATCGGGTTTTTGATTTGCAGATATTAAATGAAGACTACTATATGGATACATATGTGCAAAAAGCCGTAAAGGAACGAACAACGAAAGCAACCCGGGGAAATATATACGATTGTAACGGAAATGTGTTGGCATCTAACGAGCTGGCATATTCTGTAACCTTAGAGGATGTGTTAGAATCCTCTACAACGAAGGCACAGCAGCTAAATGAAATCATTGCGAAAACCATTGAAATTATTGAAAGCAATGGTGACGAGGTTTCCTATAGTTTTAAACTGAGTGTAAATGAGGACGACCAGCTTTATTTAACTACAACCTCGGATACTGCTAAGACACGTTTCTTAAAGGATATCTATGGTGATGATGAATATGAAGAACGAGGAGAAGAGCTGGAAAATGCAGGCCTTGGCGAAATCTATGATTATCTGGTAGAGCGTTACGGACTTGAGGAATTTGACCTTACCCAGTGGCAGAAGCTGCAGATTATTAATGTGCGCTATAACCTGTCCCAGAACATGTACCAGAAGTATATTTCCACAGAAATCGCCAGCAATGTATCTGAAGAAACTGTAGCAGCGATTTCTGAAAATGAGGCTGTGCTGTCCGGCGTATCCATCAGTAAGGAAACGACGCGTGTGTATACAGATGGAATCTATTTTGCCCACATTATTGGTTATACCGGAACAATTTCTGAGACACAGCTGGCAGAATATACACAGGAAGGCTATGATTATGATGCTACAGATGTGGTAGGTAAGGCAGGACTGGAACAGTCTATGGAGACCTATCTTCAAGGAACCAAAGGATATCAGCAGTTTTTCGCTGACAGTACCGGTTCGATTCTGCAGATTATTGAGGAAAAAGAAGCAGAGGCTGGCAATGATTTATATTTAACCATTGATAAGAAAACACAGATTGCTACTTATCATTTACTGGAACAGAAGATTGCCGGTATTTTAGTATCCAAGATTAGTAAAAGTGATCCTTTAACAGATGCTGATTTTGCAGATACAGAGAATCTGCCGGATATCTATGTGTCCATTAAGGATGTGTACTTTCAACTGATTAACAACAATATTTTGGATATGTCTCATTTTAGCAAAAAAACTGCATCTACAGCAGAGCAGGCAGTTTATGCCAAGTTTAAAGCTAGAAAAAAGGACGTTATCGCTTCTATTAAGGCAGATTTAAATGATGAAAGTGGAACTAAGATCAGTTCCTTATCCAGTGAATATATTGCTTATTCAGATTACATCTATGAAATGTTAAAGGATGATGGTTATCTATTGACCTCTAAAATTGATACTTCAGATGAAACCTATCAGAAATATCTGGATGAGGAAATCAGCATGAAGGAATTTTTAACCTATGCGATTTCTAATAACTGGATAGAGGTATCTAAGCTGGAGCTAGATGATAAATACGCAACCACAGAGGATATTTATGCAAAGCTGGTAAAAGAGATTGTTACGTTATTTAAAACAGATAAGGGATTTCATAAGCTGATTTATAAATATTTAATTTACAATGGTACTGTATCAGGCAATGAGCTGTGTATGATTTTATATGACCAGAATGTATTATCTATGGATCAGAGCCAATATAATAAGCTGTCTGCTGGAAGCAGTGATACGGCCTATAAGTTTATGATAAAGCAGCTTGAGAATCTAACCATTACGCCGGCGCAGATAGCACTGGATCCTTGTTCCGGTTCTGTTGTATTAACAGATCCCAATACCGGTGCGGTGAAAGCGCTTGTTACGTATCCTAGCTATGATAATAACTATTTATCTGGTACGGTGGATTCTGACTATTGGGCCAAGCTTTTGGATGATTCTTCCCAGCCACTTTATAATCGTGCCACACAGACCACACTGGCACCAGGTTCAACCTTTAAGATAGTTTCGGCAATCGCCGGCTTAGAGGAAGGCGTTATTACTACAGGTGAAACCATTAGTGCTACAGGTATCTTTACGAAGATTTCTCCATCAGCTAAGTGTTGGATTTATCCAAGTGCACATGGTGCTACAGATGTCGTGAAGGCAATCGGTGTGTCCTGCAACTACTATTTCTACGAAGTAGGCTATCGACTGGGCACTGTAAATTCTACCACCTTTAGTAATGAGCTGGGACTTAGTAAGCTGAAAAAATATGCAGATATGTTGGGGCTTACCAGTACGTCTGGTGTTGAAATCCAAGAATCGGAGCCTATTTTCTCTACGGAGAGTGCTGTGCGTTCTGCCATTGGTCAGGGTAAACATGGTTATACGGCAACCCAGCTGGCACGTTATATATCAACTGTAGCCAATCATGGTTCTAATTATGCACTAACGCTCATTGACCGGGTAGAAGCGAAATCTGGCGAAGTGGTTATGAAACAGAAATCGAAGCTTGAAGGCACAGTGGACATTAGCGAATCTACGTGGAATGCAGTTTACAGTGGACTAGAACGAGTTACATCTACCAATGGTGGTACTGTTGGCAGCGTCTTTAAGGATTTTGACGTAAAGGTAGCCGGCAAAACAGGTACAGCACAGGAAAGTATTAAACGCTTTACCCATGCAGTATTTGTAGGCTATGCACCTGCATCAGATCCCAAATATGCGATTAGCGTATTTATTCCTTATGGTGATGAATCGGCCTATGCGTCAGAGGTGGCTAGAGATGTACTTCGGTATTGTTATGGTGAGTTGTCTTTAAAGACTATCTTAAAGGGTACTGCAGATGAAACAGAATCAGGTCTGTCAAATGACTAAAGTGAATCATATACAGGTGACGATATAAGGAGGATTCGCAATGGGAGAAGTAATTGTGATTACGTCAGGAAAGGGCGGCGTAGGAAAGACAACTACAACTGCAAATTTAGGAACAGGTCTGGCAAAGCTTGGGAAAAAGGTTATTTTAATTGATACGGATATCGGACTTCGTAATTTAGACGTAGTTATGGGATTAGAAAACAGGATTGTTTATAATCTGGTAGATGTTATTGAGGGAACCTGTACTGCAAGACAAGCTGCCATTAAAGACCGCACCTATGAAAATCTGTACTTACTTCCTTCTGCCCAGACCCGGGATAAAACCAGTGTGCAGCCTGAGCAGATGAAAACATTAACCGATAAGCTTCGGGAGAAGTTTGATTATGTGATATTAGACTGTCCTGCCGGGATTGAACAGGGATTCTATAATGCCATTGCTGGAGCTGACCGTGCCCTTGTGGTTACCACTCCAGAGGTATCTGCCATCCGAGATGCAGACCGGGTAATCGGGCTGCTAGAGCAGTCCCAGGTAAAACAGGTGGATTTAATTGTAAACCGTCTGCGTATGAATC
>CAZLTS010000125.1:0-4150 GCA_964562495.1 uncultured Lachnospiraceae bacterium
AGAGGCTATGGAGGCCCAAGAGGCGGCATGGGCTATGGAGGCCCAGGGGGCATGGGCTTTGGCGGACCGAGACCAGGCGGATGGGGATTTGGCGGCAGAACTGTGATTATTAATAATGGACCAGGACCAGGTGGACCACCACCGAGACGCTCCGGTGGTAGATTTATCGCTACATTGATTATTGTAGTTTGGATTATCATTATTGCATGTTCTATGGTAAGATGTAGTTATGCAGATTCCGGTGTGACAGCGTCTACTGTAGAACGGGAGGCATTGCCTAAAAGTGCAGTAAATAAGACTGCATATTATACAGATGAGGACGGGGGCTGGATTTCCAGTAAATCCAGATTAGAAAGTGGTCTTAAGTCCTTCTATAAGGAAACTGGTGTACAGCCATATGTATACATATTGCCAAACGGTACCACCACATCTACTACAGAATTAACAGAGAAGGCAGAGGAATTGTATGACCAATTATTTACTGACGAGGGACATTTCCTGCTTGTATTCTGTGATGATAACAATGGTGGCTATAACTGTGGTTATGTAGCGGGTAGGGAAGCACAGACGGTTATGGATTCAGAAGCCTTAGAGATATTACAGAGCTATTTGAATCGTTATTATGAAGAAGCAGATACAGATGAGGAGGTTTTCTCCGACGCCTTTGCTAAAACTGCAGACCGAATTATGACAGTAACGAAATCACCCTGGCCTAGTGTGCTAAAGCTTCTTATATTGGCAGCAGCGATTACCATTATCGTCATTGTTTTATATAAATGGTGGAAGAAGCGAAAGGAACAGAAGAACCTGGAAGCCAAGCAGACAGAGGAGATTTTAAAGACCCCCCTTGAGAAATATGAAGATCAGGGACTGAAGGATTTGGAGAAAAAGTACGAACAGAAGGAATAATCATTTCTAGTTGGTAGCCGGAACACAGTTAGGTGTTCTTAAATATAAATGTATAGTAGGAGGATTACACTATGGGAATTCTTGCAAGATTTAACGACATTATCCAGTCTAATGTGAATGCATTATTGGACAAGATGGAGGACCCGTCTAAGATGATTGACCAGTATCTGCGTAATTTAAGCGATGATCTGGCTCAGGTTAAAAAGGAAACTGCCTCAGTTATGGCAGAGGAAAAACGGACAAAACGTCTGGTGGAAGAGAATCAGGCTGAGGTAAAGAGATATGCTGATTTAGCAAAGAAAGCACTTGTTGCAGGTAATGAAGAAGATGCTAAGGTATTCATTGCTAAGAAGCAGGAGCTAGAAAGTGCCGGTGCCGGATTACAGACTGCATATGCGTCTGCAGCAGAGAATGCATCTAAGATGCGCCAGATGCACGATAAGCTGGTTAAGGATATTGAGAGCCTGAAGGCACGTCGGGAGGTTGTTAAGTCTAAGGTTGCTGTTGCCAAGACACAGGAGACATTAAATAAAGTAGGGGCAACCCAGGATAAGGCAGCAGGTGCCATGGGTGCGTTCGCACGTATGGAGGAGAAGGCTGACCGTATGCTAGATGAAGCCAATGCTATGGCAGAATTAAACACAGAGAAGATTGATGATGCTAAGGCATTAGAAGAGAAGTATAGCGGCGCAGGTGATGATGCAGCCGTCAATGAAGAATTAGAGAAATTAAAGAGTGAATTAGGCTTGTAAATTGCTTAGTTATGTGAAAGAGCAGAAGCACATGGTGTAAAGCGGAAGAAGTTCCAACTTATACCATGTGTTTTTTTGTATGGAAAAGGTACTTTTGTGGCAGACTATCCGGTGTGGGAGTATCGTCTTGACTTACTCCTACGTGGTATGGAAAGGTTAATATAAATTATTGTTCTGAAAGGATGACAAATATGATTCAAGAAGCTTTTATGTATATTGCAGCACTGATTTTTATTGCTGCATTTCTATGCTACCTGCCCAAGCTGTTAAAAGGGAATGTGGCACAGAAGGTGTTTAGCTTTGCACCACCCATTGTATTAATTTATCTAGGTCTTATGATATTGTGTACAGTCAAGCTATGGGATTTAGATGCAACAGCAGAGGCGTATAGCGCATTAAAGAATCCGCTCTTATATGCCATGTTATTTATTATGTTGTTAAGATGTGATTTAAAGAAAATCGTGAAATTAGGACCGAAGATGCTAATTGGGTTCTTCGCAGCGACTATTTCCATCGGATTGGGCTTCGTAGTTTCCTACGCTATCTTCCACAATGGATTAGGTACAGATGCATGGAAGGTGCTGGGCACTTTGTGTGGAAGCTGGATGGGTGGCGGCGGCAACATGCTGGCAATTCAGGCAGCACTTCGTGTCGATGAAGCAACCATGGCTTATCCACTTGTAATGGATTCTATCTGTGCCACCCTGTATGTTATGTTCCTACTGTGGGCAATTGGTTTTGCTAAGGTATTTAACAAGTGGACCAAGGCAGATACACGAGTAATTGATGAGGTAGGACAGGCATTGGAAGCAGAGGCAAAGGCCAATACCCAGCCACTGCTATGGCAGAATATTGCACTGTTATTAGGCTCAGGTTTGTTGGTATCCGCATTGTCACAGAAGGCCGGTTTGTGGATTAGTGAATATTGGACCTTCTTTGATAAGGCAACATGGACCGTTCTGATTGTTACCGTGCTAGGCGTTGCTTTGGCCATGACACCATTTGGTAAGATTAAGGGAACCGAAGAGGTATCTAACGTATTGTTATATATTGTAATCGCCCTGATTGCTTCCCGGGCAGATTTGTCCAGCATTGGTAATGCACCTATCTGGTTAGTGACAGGACTTGTTATTTTAGTAATTCATGTTGCTATTATGGTACTATTTGCGAAGATATTTAAAATAGATATCTTTACTTGTGCAGTTGCTTCACTGGCGAACATTGGTGGTACTGCAACGGCACCGGTTCTGGCAGGTACCTACAGCAGTGCGTTAGTTCCGGTTGGAATTATTATGGCACTTCTGGGATATGTGGTAGGAACAGGGGGCGGTTTACTGGTTGCCCATTTGATGAGCCTGTTTGGCTAAATAACAATCAATTTATTCAAGGTAGACAAAACTTTTACAGTTTGCTTACAGTTTGCTTACAGTTTGCTTACATTTCCATCACATTTCCTTCAAGATTATTCCTTAACCTATATATATCATCGATGAATACGTAGAATATGAAAAAGGAGAAGGGAGAGGGCATGAGAAAGAAAACAATAGCAATCTATACGATATGCAGTATGCTTAGTTTGACTGCCTGTACGAATCAGTCGGCAGATGATTTGCGGGAGACTACAGTGAATACACAGGTGGAAACTACAGGTGAGGATACCACAGTGAATACGCAGGCGGAAGCTACAGGTGAGGATAGCACAGTAGCAGAGAAGAAAGAAGATGTCGTAGAACAGGATACAGACAGTGAAGCGAATTTTGAGACTGCAGATCCAAGCTATGATTCCATTTGGTTTGTTTCAGATAAACATTTTCTTACGGAAAATAGTTTTACCGGACAGGATACTGATAGTTTAAATAGTTCAAAAGACATTTCCTATACTGTCACTCTGGAAAAAGCGTGGATAGGAACGAAGGCAGCGGATGGTGGAAGCTTTTTTGAAAATTCGAAACAATTTGCCGAGATTACTGAATGGTGTCAGGATGATTTAGAGGACGGAGATGAACTGGAATATGTATTTATTACTGTGAAGATAAAAAATAATGAGAACAGTATAGTATTTTTGGACACTTCATGTATTGACTTCTGGAGTCGTAAGGAAGATAAAACCAATCCATTCCCTGAATATGGCAATCTTAGAGTTGAAGGTCTGGGGTTAGGTGAATATGATTATGACCAATCTGCATATGATTATGACAATACTAAGTATTATACGATGCAACTGAATGCCAACGAGGAAAAAGAAGTGACCTTTGCAATACCAGTCACTAAGGAAGAAATAGAGGGAGCAAAACTATATATGAGCGAATCTAAAATATTTGCCTATATGGCGAATGTTGATCCGGAGGACAGCAGTAAATATGTGCCCAGTGATAGTCAACTTCTGAAATTTTATGAAATTCCTTATGAGAATAATTAACGAAAATGGAGATATGTAATGTTTAGAAAGTGTTTAAAAATAGAATTTTCCCGTGTAGTTCATTCGCTAT